>VERC01000014.1 GCA_018882825.1 Acidimicrobiia bacterium
GTGGAGTCCAAGCCCTACCGCAAGCGTCCGTCGCCGCCGTTCACCACATCCGCACTCCAACAGGTGGCCGGTCGGCGACTGCGGGTCTCGGCCAAGCAGGTCATGTCGATGGCCCAGAGCCTCTACCAGCAGGGCTACATCACCTACATGCGGACCGACTCCACCAACCTCTCGGCAGCAGCCATCGATGCCGCCCGGTCCGAGGCCACCGAGCGCTTCGGCCCGTCATCGGTCCCGTCCTCGCCGCGGACGTGGAACAAGTCCGTGGCCAACGCGCAGGAGGCTCACGAGGCCATTCGCCCCGCCGGCGATCGCTTTCGACGCCCCGAGGAGGTGGCCGGTGAGGTCGGGCCCGGTGAGGCCCGCCTCTATCGCATCATCTGGGAGCGCACGCTGGCCTCGCAGATGATCGATGCCGTGGGCGAGACGGTCACCGTGCGTCTCGGTGCCATCGCCGCGTCGGGTCGCGATGCCGAGTTCTCCTCGTCGGGCACCGTCATCACCGAGCGTGGCTGGATGCAGGTCGAGGAACGTCGGGAGACGACCACCGACGAGGAATCCGACGACGAACAGGAACGACGACTGCCTGCGCTGCGGGAGGGCGACTCGGTCGATGCGGTGTCGATCACGCCCGAAGGTCACACCACCAAGCCTCCAGCCCGATTCACCGAACCCTCGTTGGTGGCCAAGATGGAGGAGCTCGGTGTCGGTCGTCCATCGACCTACGCGTCGATCATGGAGACCATCCAGAACCGCGGGTACGTGTGGAAGAAGGGCTCCGCCCTCGTGCCCTCGTGGACGGCGTTCGCCGTCACCACGATGCTCGAACAGCACTTCGCCGAACTCGTCGATTACGGGTTCACCGCCCAGTTGGAGGAGATCCTCGATCGGATCTCCAATGGCGAGGCCGACAGCGAATCGATGCTGGCCGACTTCTACTTCGGTCCTCTCGTCGACGGTGAGCGACGCGACGGATTGCGCGATCTCGTCACCCATCGACTGCCCGAGATCGATGCCGCCGCCATCAACACGTTCCTCCTCGGTGACGATCCCAATGGCATGCCGGTGATCGCCAAGCCCGGCCGGTACGGGCCCTACGTGCAACGCGGTGACGACACGGCCTCGATCCCGGACAACCTGGCGCCGGCCGACCTGTCGGTGGCCAAGGCGCTCGAGTTGCTGGCTCTGCCCAAGGGCGGCAAGCCACTGGGCATCGATCCCGCCACCGATCTCACGGTCTTCCTGATGAACGGTCGATTCGGGCCGTTCGTGCAACTCGGGGAACTCGACGACGAAGGGGTCGACAAACCGCGCACGGCGTCGCTGTTCGCGTCGATGGATCCCTACGAGGTCACGTTGGAGACCGCGCTCGAGCTGCTGTCGTTCCCCAAGGTGCTGGGCGCCGATCCGGACACGGGTGAGGTCATCCGCGCCCAGAACGGGAAGTTCGGCCCCTACCTGACCAAGGGTGACGCCGAGAAGCCGGAGTCGCGCAAGCTCGACAGTGAGGAGCAACTGCTCACCGTGACGCTCGAGGACGCGCTGTGGCTCTTCTCCCAGCCGAAGCGCTTCGGACGTTCGGCCCCCAAGCCGCCCCTGGCCGACCTCGGGCCCGATCCGGCCACCGGTCGACCGATGGTGGTCAAGGACGGTCGGTTCGGTCCGTACGTGACCGACGGGGAGACGCACGCCTCGCTGGCCCGGGGTGACGTGCCCGAGACGCTGAGCCCCGAACGCGGGGCCGAACTGCTCCAGGCCCGTCGGGACTGGTTGCGCGAGAACGGCGGTTCCACCAAGAAGGCGGGGGCCAAGCGGACCACGAAGAAGGCTGCGACGAAGAAGGCTGCGGCGAAGAAGGGAACGGCGAAGAAGGCCCGCTCCGCCAAGCCGACCCTGACCGCGCGTACCGTGGGACCCGGTGGATCGAAGGCCGCAAAGCGGGCGGCGAAGGGTTCCCGGGCCGTGACGCCCGATGTCGTCCGGTCCGAATCCCAGATCCTCGACCCCGATCGCTGAGTCCGGCCGTGTCGGTCGGCTCCGATCGGCGTCGCGCCCGGTCCTAGGCTCGTCGGATGGCAGTGCCTCGGCCCGGACACCGGGACGGCATCGACCCCGATGGGGAAGGTCACGCCCACGAGCGTGACGACGACGCAACGGTTCCCGGTTGGACCCGGGCGTCGATGTTCGGTGACGACACCGACACCATGTTCACCCGGGACACGACCGATCGGCCCGGGCTACATGTCCGACTGTTCGGCAGCCACGAGTTCTTCCGACTGTGGCTGGTGCAGGTGGTGTCGGCCACAGGCGACTGGTTGGGCTTCTCGGCCATCATCCTCCTGGCCGCGACGGTGGGCGGCGGTGCCGGCGCCGGCGCGATCTCCCTGGTCATGGCGGCGCGCATCGTTCCGGGCTTCTTCTTCGGTCCGCTGGCCGGTGTGCTCGTCGACCGCTGGGATCGCAAGAAGGTGATGGTCTCCTGCGACATCGGCCGGGCCATCGTGCTCGCGCTGCTCCCCTTCGTCTCCGATGTGGTCGGACTCGTGCTCGCCTCGTTGGCCCTCGAGATCCTGACCCTGCTGTGGGGTCCGGCCAAGGACGCCGAGGTACCGAACCTCGTGCCGGCCGATCACCTGACCACGGCCAACTCGCTGTCGCTGGCCGCCGCGTACGGCACCTTCCCCTTCGCCTCGCTGTTGTTCGCCCTCCTCGCCGGGATCGCCGCGTGGATGGGTCACGTCCCGGGTCTCGGCTGGTTGGAGAACAACCAGATGGCCTTCGCCTTCTACGTCGACTCACTCACGTTCCTGTTCTCGGCGTGGATGATCAGTCGTCTCCCCCTCGTGCGACGCGAACGTCGGATCCGGCACACGGAGGACGACGAACGGCGCGTCGACGTCAAGAAGACGATCGACGAACTGGTGGAGGGTTGGAAGGCGGTGTGGCAGAACCACACCGTGCGGGCGGTCAACCTCGGCCTCGCCACCGGTCTCATCGGTGGTGGCATGCTGATCCCCCTCGGCGCGGTGTTCTCCACCGAGGTGCTCGACGCCGGCGCCGCCGGCTACGGCCTGTTCACCACCGCCCTCGGTTTCGGTGTGGCCCTCGGTGTCGTGGCCGTCTCCGCGTTCCAGAAGCGGTTGCCGTCGCAGACCGTCTTCACCGCCGCCCTGTTCGTGGCCGGTGTGAGCCTGTTCGTCGCCGCGTCGTCGTCGGAGTTGTGGATCGCGCTGCTGTTCGTCGGCCTCATGGGCATGTCGGTCGGTCCGGTGTACGTGCTCGGCTTCGCACTCCTGCAGCAGGAGGTCGATGACGAGTTGCGCGGTCGGGTCTTCTCCTCGCTCAACACGCTCGTGCGCATGTGCGTGCTCATCGCCATGGTCGTCGGCCCGCTCCTGGCGGCGATGCTCGGTCGCTTCTCATCGGCGGTCTTCGGGGGCGAGATCGAGATCGGTAGTCGGTCCTTCGAACTGCCCGGCGTGCGCCTCGCACTGTGGCTGGCCGCGTTGATCATCATCGGCGCCGGCGTGGCCGCGTGGATGTCGCTGCGGGCTGGGCGTCGTGTCCGGGACGGGTCGCCCTCGACGTCCATCGGTGGTGCCGTCCCCGAACCGCTGCCGCCGACACACCCGGGGTCATCGGCACGGCCTCCGGTCGGCGACATGGATCGACCGTGAGCGTCGGTCGGTTCGTGGCCTTCGAGGGTGGCGAAGCCTGCGGCAAGTCGACCCAGGCGGCACTGCTGGCGGCGGCGCTCGATGCCGTGCTCACCCGCGAACCCGGGGGCACGGTCATCGGCGGCGCCATTCGGTCGCTCGTCCTCGACCCATCGACGGTCGGACTCGACCCCCGCGCCGAAGCACTTCTCATGGCCGCAGACCGCGCCCAACACGTGGCCGAGATCGTGCGGCCGGCGCTCGATGCCGGTCGTCATGTGGTCTCCGATCGCTTCGCCGGTTCGTCCATCGCCTATCAGGGCGGTGGACGCGGACTTCCGGTCGACGAGGTGCGCTCGCTCTCGCAGTGGGCCGCCGCAGGAGTGTGGCCGGATCTGATCGTGCTGCTCGACGTTCCCGCCGACGTGGCCGACGCCCGACTCGGGCGCAGCCGCGACCGCATGGAGGCGGAACCGGCCGAGTTCCACCGGGCCGTGGCGGCGTCGTTCCGGCACCAGGCCGCCGCTGAACCGGAGCGGTGGGCGGTGGTCGACGGCACGGGATCGATCGAGCAGGTGGCCGCCACCGTGCGCGCTGTGGTGGCCGAACGACTGGGACTGACGCCATGACCATCACCGACCTCCTTCCCGCTGAACGTGCGGGTGTGGCGCTGTGGGACGACGTCGTCGGGCAGGACGGTGCCGTGGCGATGCTGCGATCCTCGGTGGCCGAGCCCGTGCACGCCTATCTGCTCGTGGGTCCGCACGGTGCTGGCTCGCGGGCGTTGGCCCGAGCGTTCGCCGCAGCGCTCATGGGTCGCGGACTCACCGACGACGCCGCGGCGAGGCAGGCGAGCCTGGTGCTGGCTCAGGATCATCCCGACGTGTTCGAGTTCGATCCCGAGGGCGCGTCCTTGCGTGAGTCCGAGGTCGAGCGGATCCTCGACTTCGCACTGCGCTCTCCGATCGAGGGTGGTGCCAAGGTGCTCATCCTCGATGGATTCGATCGCGTCTCGTCGCAGGCGCCCAAACTGCTCAAGTCCATCGAGGAACCCTCCGATGGCACCTGGTTCCTCATCCTCGCCGAGGACGTCACCGAGGACCTCGTCACCATCGCCAGTCGGTGCGTCCGTCTCGATCTGGGCCCGGTGCCCGAAGAACTCGTGGCCGAACGTCTGCGGGCGGAGGGGATCGAGCCCGCCCGCGCCGTCGAGGCGGCGGCGGCCGCCGCCGGTGATCTCGATCGGGCTCGACTGCTGGCCACCGACGATCGGCTGGCCCTGCGGCGCGAGGCGTGGCGGTCGGTCCCCGATCGTCTCGACGGCACCGGGGCCCGCGCCGTGGAGACGGCTGACGACCTGCTGGCCATGATCGACGACGCCATGGCGCCGCTGCTGGCCCGACAGGAGCTCGAGGTCGAGGCGCTCGACGAACTGGTGCGCGTGCGCGGGGAGCGCGGCTCGGGCCGCAAGGACCTCGAGGCGAAGCACAAGCGTGAGGTACGGCGGTACCGCACCGATCAGATCCGGGCCGGCCTCGCCGACCTGTCGCACCGGTATCGCGACGAGTTCGTGACCACCGGCTCACCCGGCGCCACCGAGGCGCTGGCCGCGCTTTCGCGGACGGGGGCCGATCTCGTGCGCAATCCCAACGAGCGACTGCAACTGGTGGCGCTGTTCGGTCGACTCGCCCGCTCGGGGCGACCCCGGTCCTGACCGCTCCGGACCTTTCCTTCGGAGTGGGGGCCGTCCGGCGACCACGACTACAGTTCGGCGTCCCGCCCGGGTAGCTCAGTCGGCAGAGCGGCTCACTCGTAATGAGCAGGTCAGGAGTTCGATTCTCCTCTCGGGCTCTCATGGCCGATCAGGAGTCGTTCGCCGACCAGGCGATGGAGTACATGCCGCAGCTGTACTCCGCCGCGCTGCGCATGACCCGGAACCGGGCCGACGCCGAGGACCTCGTGCAGGAGGCCTACCTCAAGGCCTATCGGGGCTTCGGTCGGTTCGAGGAGGGCACCAACCTGCGGGCGTGGCTGTTCCGGATCCTCACCAACACCTACATCAACTCCTACCGCTCGAAGAAGCGCCGACCCGACGAGACCGATCTCGACGAGGTCGAGGACTTCTACCTCTATCGCCGGATGGGGGGTCTGGAGGCCGCCCGGGCCAGTCGCAGCGCCGAGGACGAACTGATGGACTTCTTCACCGACGACGAGGTCCGTGACGCCATCGATGCCCTTCCCGAGCAGTACCGGCTGGCCGTCCTGTTGGGGGACGTGGAGGGATTCTCCTACAAGGAGATCGCCGAGCAGTTGGACATCCCCATCGGTACCGTGATGAGCCGACTCCACCGGGGAAGAAAATCCCTGCAGAAGCAGTTGCACGACTTCGCACTGGAACGAGGACTCTCCGGGGCCGAGACGCCATGACCCATGACCACGCCGAGCACCTCCATCCCGACCAGCCCGTGACCGGCGACCGCCCCTCCGATCGGGTGCTGTCTGGCGGCCCGGACTGTGAGGCCGCGCTGGCCGAGGTCTACACCTACCTCGATCACGAACTCACCGACGTGGAGCACGAGCGGGTCCTGGCGCATCTCGAGACGTGCAGCCCCTGTTTCGAGGCCTTCGACTTCGAGGCGGAGTTCCGGATGGTGGTCGCGTCGAAGGCCCTCTCCGACGAGTTCCCCGACGGTCTGCGGATGCGGATCATGGAGCGCATCGTCCAGATCCGCATCGAATCCTCCGGCGGCGACGATGACGACACCGGTCCGGTCGAGGCCTAGGATCGGGTTCATGGAGTTCCTGTTCGCCAAGGTGTGGTCGTTCTGGATCGCACCTGCGTTGCTCATCCCGACGATCCTGGTCATCGTCGCCATCATCGGTCTGTACCTCAAGAAGGTCTCGGCCACGCGGTATCCGAAGCGCTGAGCCGATGGCCGGCACGGTCGACTGGGGCGTCGCCGAGCGTTTCGCCGTCCGTTCCTCGGGTCGTGAGCCCTTCTCGGCCAGTTACCACGCCCAGTCGCTGCAACGCGATTTCGATCGACTGACGGCCGTCGCCGAGGAACTGGTCGAGGCCGAGACCGGCCTGCGGTCGGCGGCCGGCCCTGCCCGGGCCCGCGTCACGGATCGGCCCGGCTGGATCCGGGCAAATCTGGCTTCGTTCCAGCGACTGTTGGCACCGATGCTCGATCTCGTCGCCGATCGCGTGGCTTCCAGTCGGGTCGCGCCCCTCGCGTCGCGGGTGGCCGGTGCCGAACTCGGTCTCGTGCTCGGGTGGATGTCGACCCGCGTGCTCGGTCAGTACGACCTGCTCGTCGTCGAGGAGGAGAATCCGCAGGACCAGGACCTCGTGTACTACGTCGGTCCGAACGTGCTGGCGATCGAGAAGCAGTACTCCTTCCCGCCGGAGGAGTTCCGCATGTGGCTGGCGTTGCACGAGGTGACCCACCGTGCGCAGTTCACCGGAGTGCCGTGGTTGCGCGACCACTTCCTCTCGCTGGTGCACGAGTCGATGACGATGATCGATCCCGATCCGGCGCGACTCGATGCCGTGGCCGGTCAGGTGCTCTCGTCGCTGCGTTCCGGTCGCAATCCGTTGGCCGACGGTGGCCTGATGGCGCTCGTCGCCTCACCCGAGCAGCGAGCGGTGCTCGACCGGGTGAACGGGATGATGAGTCTGCTCGAGGGCCACGGCGACGTCACCATGGACCGCGCCGGTCGGCACCTCGTGCCCAGTGCCGATCGCTTCGCCAAGGTGTTGCGAGCCCGACGGGAATCGGCTCGGGGCCTCACTCGCGTGTTCCAACAGTTGATCGGACTGCAAGCGAAGCTCGCGCAGTACGCGCAGGGTGAGGCGTTCATCGCCGCTGTCGAGCGGGCCGGTGGCCCCGAGTTGCTGGCCCGGGCCTGGGAGGGACCGGAGAACCTGCCGTCGCTGGACGAGATCCGACACCCGCAGTCATGGATCGACCGGATGGTGGCGGTCGTCCCCAGCGTCGGTCGAGCGTGACGGGAGCGCACGCAGACCTCCTGCGTCGGTGCTCGTTCCCACCCGCGGGCACACCACTGGTGTGCGGGGTGTCGGGCGGGGCCGACTCGCTGGCCCTGCTCGTCCTGGCCGTCGCCTCCGGGTGCGAGGTCACCGCCGTCCACGTCGATCACGGGTTGCGCATCGGGTCGGCGGCGGAGGCCGACCTCGTGCGCGGGACCGCGGCGCGTTACGGAGCCTCGTTCCGCAGCGAGCGGGTGGAGGTCGGTGCCGGTCCGAACCTCGAGGCGCGCGCCCGCGGAGCCCGGCTGGCCGTGTTGGGCCCCGATGCGGCGCTCGGCCACACCGCCGACGATCGGGCCGAGACGATGCTGGTGAACCTGCTGCGCGGTGCCGGGGTCGATGGACTCGCCTCGCTCCGACGCGGGCCGCGTCACCCGATCCTCGATCTGCGTCGATCGGAGACCGAAGGGTTGTGTCGTCAGGAGGGACTCGAACCCTTCCTCGATCCCTCGAACGCCGATCCGTCCTTCGTCCGCAATCGCATCCGGCGCGAGGTCCTTCCGTTGCTGGCCGATGTCGCCGGTCGTGATCCGGTGCCCGTGTTCACCCGGCAGTCCGACGTGTTCGCTTCGGTCGCCGATCATCTGCGTTCGGAGGCGGCGTCGCTCGATGTCACGAACGCGGATGCCCTGCGGAACGCGCCGGTCGCCGTGGCTCGGGTCGCCGTGCGCGAATGGCTGCGACGCGATGTGACCGAGATGCATCCGCCCGATGCGGCGACGGTCGAGCGGGTCCTCTCCGTCGCCCGCGGTGAGACGCGCGCCACCGATGTCGGCGAGGGGAGGCGGGTGGAACGAACGGCCATGCGTCTGCGCCTCGTGGCGAAGCCGGGGGGCGAGGAGACCGCGGTCGTGGACTAGATTCGGTTCGTGCCCCTGGGTTCTACCCGTCACGTCCACCCCGATGAGGATCCGAGTCTCGGTGCGGTCGTCGTGACCGATGAGCAGTTGCGGGCGAGGATCGCCGAGCTCGGTGTGGAGATCAGCGCCGACTACGCCGGTCGCGAGTTGCTGCTGGTGGCGGTGTTGAAGGGTGCGGTCATGTTCATGGCCGATCTCTCACGATCGATCGACCTCTCGGTGGAGATGGACTTCATGGCCGTCTCGTCCTACGGATCGGCCACCAAGACCAGCGGGGTGGTGCGCATCGTGAAGGATCTCGACGTCGACCTCGCCGGACGGGACGTGCTGATCGTTGAGGACGTCGTCGACAGTGGTCTCACCCTCAACTACCTGCGCAAGAACCTCGCCGGCCGCAATCCCGCCTCCCTCGAAGTCTGCGCGCTGTTCCTGAAGGAAGGCATCCAGCAGGTCGAGCCCGACCTCCGGTACGTGGGGTTCCGGATCCCTGATCAGTTCGTCGTGGGGTACGGACTCGATGTCGCCGAGCGCTATCGGACCCTGCCCGATCTGCGTGTCTACGTCGGTGGATCCGACAGGAAGTGACCTGGGCCCGGCGGTCTGCTGGACTCAGCCCGGAATGACGAAGGAGTGCTGATGGATTCAGTCGATCTCGACCGCATCTCGGCCGCCGTGCGCGAGATCCTCATCGCCATCGGCGAGGACCCCGATCGCGACGGCTTGCAGAACACACCAGCGCGTGTGGCCCGCATGTACGCCGAGGTCTTCTCCGGCATGCGTGAGGATCCCCAGCGACATCTCCAGGTCATGTTCGAGGCCGATCACGACGAGATGATCATGGTCCGCGACATCTCGCTGACGTCGATGTGCGAGCACCACCTGGTGCCGTTCATGGGGAAGGCCCATGTCGCCTACATCCCGGGCACCGACGGGCGGGTCACCGGTCTGTCGAAGATCGCCCGCCTCGTCGATGCCTACGCCAAGCGGCCGCAGGTTCAGGAGCGCCTCACCAGTCAGATCGCCGATGAACTCGAGCGCACACTGCAGCCCCGCGGTGTGCTGGTCGTCATCGAGGCCGAGCACCTGTGCATGTCGATGCGGGGTGTGCGCAAGCCCGGATCGACCACGGTGACCTCGGCCGTGCGCGGTCTGTTCCGGGAGAACACGGCGACCAGGTCCGAGGCGATGCGTTTCCTGACCCGGGACTGACGTGGGAGACGTCGTCGCCCGCACCGGTGTCGATCATCGGACGATCCCCCTCGTCATGGGGATCGTCAACGTCACTCCCGACTCGTTCAGCGACGGGGGTCACCATGCGTCCGCCGACGCCGCGATCGCCCACGGGCTGACCCTGTTGTCCGAAGGTGCTGCCATCCTCGACATCGGTGGTGAGTCGAGCCGACCCGGTTCGTCCCCGGTCGATGCCGACACCGAGATGGCTCGGGTCCTGCCCGTGGTCGAGGCCCTGGCCGAGCACGCCCGGGTGAGCATCGACACCCACAAGGCGGAGGTGGCCCGAGCGGCGGTGGCGAAGGGCGCGACCCTGATCAACGACATCTCCGCGTCGCTGTGGCCGGTGGCGGCCGAACTCGGTGTCGGCTGGATCGCCATGCACATGCAGGGTGAGCCGGCGACGATGCAGGAGGATCCCCGTTACGGCGACGTCGTCGAGGAGGTGCGCGCCTTCCTGGCCGAGCGGGCGGCCGCAGCCGCAGCCGCCGGCGTCGAGGAGATCTGGATCGATCCGGGATTCGGATTCGGCAAGACCGACGCCCACAATCTGGCGCTGCTGGCGCGACTCGATCGGATCGTCGAGCTCGGATGGCCCGTGCTGGTCGGGACCAGTCGCAAGGGCACCCTGGGAAACCTCCTCGCTCTCTCCGATGGTGCGCCAGTGCCGGTCGACGATCGATTGGCGGCATCGATCGCCACCGAGGTGTGGGCCATGCATCAAGGGGCGAGCATGATCCGGGCCCACGATGTGCGCAGCGCCGTACAGGCGGCGAAAGTCGTGGCAGCATGAGCGTCGTGGCCGGGAAAGGAAAGTGGGCGCAGGGGATCCGTCCCCGGAACTTCCACTGGGTGATCGCCGATCGTCTCGCCGTGTGCGAGCGGCCGGGTGGCTACGGCGCCAATCACCGCAAGGTGCGTCGGCAGGAGGAGATCATCTGGGTGCGCGAGCAGGGCTTCACCTGTGTCATCTCGCTCATCACCGCACCGCACAATCTCCACAACTACGACGAATTCGGTGTGGTATGGCGACACCGGCCTGTTCCCGAGGACGATCTCGACGTCTTCGAGACTTCGTTCTTCGACGAGTTGCGCGGCCTGTTGTCATCGGGGGAGCGCGTCCTGCTGCACGCCGAGGAGCTCTCCGACCGTGTGTGCGGACTGGTGGCTGGCTACATCCTGTGGGCCGGACTGGTCGAGGACTCGCCCACCGTCGTCAACGTCGTCGAGCAACTGACCCAGCGACAGTTGGGTCCGATCGGTCGGGAGTTGGTCTCGATCGCGTCCACGCTCCCGACCCGGAACTGAGCACGATGGCCGCCGACGATCGGATCGAACTGCGCGGACTCGTGGTCAACGGGATCTGCGGCGCGCTCCCCGAGGAACGCGAACGGGCACAGCCCCTCGAGATCGATCTCGACGTGGTGTGCGACCTGGCCATTGCCGGTGCCTCCGACGCACTGGATGACACCATCGACTACGGCGCGCTCACCGCCATGATCGAGTCGATCATCACCGGCGGCACCCCCTACCTACTCGAGCGTCTCGCCTCCCGGATCGCCGATGCCGTACTCGCCGACGAACGCATCGGTTCGGTCACCGTGTCGGTGCGGAAGTTGCGCCCGCCGGTTCCCCAGACGATGTCGACCTCGGGTGTCACCATCTCCAGAGGACGGCGATGACCCGAGCGTTCCTGGGCCTCGGCTCCAACATGGGTGACTCGTGGAACCTTCTGCGGGACGCCGTCGCTTCGCTCGATTCGGTGGTCGCCGTGTCGCCCGTCTACCGGACCGATCCCGTCGGCGGTCCCGAGCAGGAGCCCTTCCTCAACATCGTCGTCGAACTCGACACCGATCTCGGTGCCCGCGAATTGCTCGGTGTGTGTCATCGACTCGAGTCGGCGGCCAACCGGGTGCGGATCGAACGGTGGGGTCCGCGGACCCTCGACGTCGACATCCTCTGGATCGACGGCGTCGAGGTCGACGAACCCGATCTGCAGATCCCTCACCCACGGATGTGGAAGCGCCGTTTCGTGATGGCACCCCTCGCCGACCTGGCGCCCGATCTCACCGGTGACGACTGGGCCGATCAGGCCGAGGGTCGTGTCGACCGTGTCGGGAGCCTCGACGCCGAGCCAGGTTGAACGTTTCGTCGTCCTCGCCGCCGCCGTGCTGGAATCGACCCCGATGGAGATCGTCACCACCCGTTCCGCATTCCGGGCGCATCTCGATGCCGTGCGGTCCGACCGCCGCACGGTCGGTCTGGTCCCGACCATGGGTGCACTCCACGAGGGCCATCTGTCGTTGGCGCGTGCGGCAGCGGCCGAGTGCGACGTGGTGGCCCTGACGATCTTCGTGAACCCCCTGCAGTTCGGCGCGGGTGAGGACCTCGACGCCTATCCGAGGCCGCTGGAGCGCGACCTCGAACTGGCCGCATCGGTCGAGGTCGACGTGGTCTTCACCCCGTCGGTCGACGAGATGTACCCCGGGCTGCAACTGACCTCCGTGCACGTCGACGGACTGACCGCCACGATGGAGGGCGCCAACCGTCCGTCGCACTTCGATGGTGTCGCCACCGTGGTCACCAAGTTGTTCAACCTCGCCGGACCCTGTCGGGCCTACTTCGGTGAGAAGGACTTCCAACAGTTGGCCGTGGTCCGGCGCATGGCCATCGATCTCGATCAGCCCGTCACCGTGGTCGGGTGCCCGATCGTCAGGGAGCCCGACGGACTCGCCCTGTCGAGCCGCAACGTCTACCTGACCCCGGCGCAGCGGTCGGCGGCCGCGGTGGTCAACCGCGCCCTGCGGGAGGGCGCGGCGTCGATCGGTGCCGGCGAACGGGACCGGGCCACGATCGAGGCCCACATGGCCGCCGTGGTGGCGGCCGAGCCCTTGGCCGAACTGGACTACGCCATGGTCGTCGACCCGGTCACCCTCGTCGCCCCCGACCGCCTCGAGCCCGGATCGGAGGTCCGCCTGTGCACGGTGGTCCGCTTCGGGACGACCCGTTTGCTCGACAACCTCGGCGTCGGCGTAGCCTGAGGACGCCCATCCGTACGGCGACCCTCCCGGGCGCCAAGCACCTGGAGCCCCGATGCAGCGTCGCATGATGAAGTCGAAGATCCATAGGGCGTCGGTGACCGACGCCAACCTCCATTACGTGGGGTCGATCACCATCGACACCGAACTCATGGAACTGGCCGACCTGCGTGAATGGGAGCAGGTGCACGTCGTCGACATCGACAACGGGGCCCGGTTCGAGACATACGTCATCCCGGGCGGACCCGGGGCCATGTGCCTGAACGGCGCCGCCGCCCGACTGGTGCAGAAGGGTGACCGGATCATCGTCATCAGCTACGCCGACTACGCCGAGTCGGAGTTGAAGGGTTTCGCCCCCACCATCGTGCACGTCGACCGTTCCAATCGCGTGATCGACGAGTTCGAGGCCGTTTCCATCGCCTCCGACGAGCATCCCTCGACATTCCTCGCCTGATCGCCGATCCACCGCCGCCGGCCTCATGACCGACTTCGATCTGCTCGTCGTCGGTTCCGGTATCGCCGGCCTCACCGCTGTCCTGCGCACCGACCCGTCGCTGCGCGTCGGCGTCATCGCCAAGGGACCTCTCGAACGAGCCACCACCATGTGGGCGCAGGGTGGGGTGGCGGCCGTGCTCGATCCGTCGATCGACACCACCGAGGCCCATCTCGCCGACACCGTCGCCGCTGGTGCCGGATTGTGTGATGTCGACGCCGTGCGCGTCCTCGTCGACGAGGGACCTGAACTGGTTCGGGGACTCGATGCCATCGGTGTCCGGTTCGATCGCGATGGGCAGGGTCGGCTCCTGCTGGCACGGGAGGGTGGTCATTCGGCGGCGCGAATCGTGCACGCCGGTGGCGCGGCCACCGGTGCGGAACTCGAACGGGCACTCGTCGCCGCTGTCCGGTCGCGGGGGGTGACGATCCACGAGCACGCCTTCGCCGTCGATCTGCTCGTCGAGCACGGCCGGTGTGGCGGAGTGCGCACCCTGCTGGCCGACGGCCGGGTCGTCGACCTGCGCGCCCGTCATGTGCTGCTGGCCGCGGGCGGCGCTGGCCAGATGTACGCGGTGACCACCACACCCGTCGGTTCCACCGGTGACGGGATCGCCATGGCATTGCGGGCCGGCGCCGCGGTGGCCGATCTGGAGTTCGTGCAGTTCCATCCGACTGCGCTCCACCACGAACGGGTCCCCAAGCCGTTGCTGTCCGAGGCCCTGCGGGGACATGGCGCGCTCATCGTCGACGTGAACGGTGAACGGTTCGTCGACGAGTTGCTGCCCCGCGATCAGGTCAGTCGGGCGATCACTGCTCGGATGAACGATCTCGGCGTCGATCACTGTCTGCTCGACGTGCGGGATCTCGCCGACTTCGTCACTCGGTTCCCCACGATCGCCACGGTGCTGGCCGACGTCGGACTCGACCCGACCGTCGACCTGCTGCCCATCGCACCCGCGGCGCACTACCTGTGCGGAGGTGTGCTCACCGACCTCGACGGAGCCACGAGCCTCCCCGGCCTGTGGGCGGCCGGTGAGGTGGCGTGCACCGGCGTGCACGGCGCCAACCGCCTGGCGTCCAACTCACTGCTCGAGGGGCTCGTGTTCGGCGCCCGGGTGATCGATGCCATCGGTCGGGGCGTCGACACGTGCTCGATGACCGGGGCCATGCGCGCGCTCGACGAACCGCGCCCGCCCTGGCGGACCCCGGCGCTGCTTCCCGTCGATCCGATCGTCGGTCACCAGCCCTCGGTCGATCGAGCCCGTGCCGACCTGCAGCAGGCCATGACCCTCGGTGCCGGGGTGCTGCGTGACGCCCGATCGCTGGCCGACACCGCCTCGGTGGTGGATGGCATCGACGGGCTGCCGGCCGGTGTCGCCGGGTGGGAGTTGGCCAATCTGCGTGACGTCGCGTCGGCATTGCTGGTGGCCGCCGCGGCCCGCACCGAGACCCGGGGTGCGCACGCCCGGCGCGACTTCCCTTCCACCGACCCGACGCTGGCCCGACGATTGGTGCTGAGTTGACCGGTTCGCCCGCGGCGCGTCCGACCGGGCAGGCTCTGGGGATGTCCACGCCGCTCCCGCCGCCCCGCACCGCGGTCGTCGACGCCGTTTCGCGAGCGTTGGCCGAGGATCTCGAACCCCTGGGTGATGTCACCTCCTCGTTGTTGCCGGCCGACCTGGTGGCCACCGCCCGCTTCGTGGTCCGGGTCGACGGTGTGGTGGCCGGGTGCGCCTGCGTCACCGAGACCTACGCCCAACTCGATCCCACGGTCTCGATCTCGTGGTCGGTCACCGACGGCGATGTGGTCGCGGCCGGCACCGAACTGGCCGCCATCACCGGACCACTCCCGTCGTTGCTCACCGGAGAACGCACGGCGCTGAACCTGCTCGGACACCTCTCCGGCATCGCCACCGCCACCGCCGCCCATGTGGCCGCGGCCCGCGCGGGTGGGAATGCACAGGTGTGGGACACGCGCAAGACCACCCCCGGACTCCGGGCGCTGGAGAAGGCAGCGGTGCGCGCCGGTGGTGGTCGCAACCACCGCGGCAACCTCAGTGACTGGATCCTCCTCAAGGACAACCACATCGCGCTCTACGGCATCGCCGATGCCGTGGCTCGGGCCCGGGCGATGTGGCCGGCCAAGACCGTGCACGTGGAGTGCGACACCGTCGCCCAGGTGCGCGAGGCGCTCGATGCCGGGGCCGATGCGCTGCTGCTCGACAACATGTCGCCCGAGAAGGTGCGCGAGTGCGTCGCCATGGTCGCGACGTCGGCGAGGCGCCCCCTGCTGGAGGCTTCGGGGGGGATCACGCTCGACACCATCGCCGACTACAGCGCAACCGGTGTCGACTGCATCTCGGTCGGTGGTCTCACCAACTCCTCACCGGTGCTCGACATCGGTCTCGACATCGAGAGCGGCGTCGAGACCGGCGCCGGGTCGGACTGAGGGAGGGGCGCACGTGCTGCTCGCCGTCGACGTCGGCAACACCCAGACCGTGGTCGGTCTCTACGAGTTGGTCGACCGCACCGCGGCCGGCCGTCGACCGGAGGACGGTCTGCTCGACACGTGGCGCATCTCCACCATCGCCGACCGCACCCGCGATGAACTGGCCGTGACCCTGCAGGGTTTCCTCGCGCTGCGCGGCAACTCGTTCCGCGACATCGACGGCATCGTGGTGTCGTCCGGGGTGCCACGGGTGACGGCCACCCTGCGTGACGTGACCGCCCGCCACTTCGACTTCGAACCGATCGTCATCGAACCCGGTGTCCGCACCGGCATCCGCATCGACTACGACAATCCAAAGGAGGTCGGCGCCGATCGCATCGCCAATGCCATCGGCGCCTACGACCTCTACGGCGGGCCGACGATCATCGCCGACTTCGGTACCGCCACCACCTGTGACGCCATCAGCGATGACGGCGTCTACCTCGGTGGCGCCATCGCTCCCGGTATCGAGATCTCACTCGATGCGCTGGTCGGCCGCGCTGCCGCGTTGCGGGCGGTCGAGTTGAAGGAACCCCGCGGGGTCCTCGGCAAGTCGACCGTCGAATCGATCCAGTCGGGTGTGCTGTACGGATTCGCCTCGCAGGTGGACGGACTGTGTGCGCGGATCGAGCGGCAACTGGGTCCGTGCACCGTCATCTCCACCGGCGGACTGGCCGAGACCATCACACCGTTCTCCGAACGCATCCAGCACACCGAGCCGTGGCTGACGCTCCACGGCCTTCGACTCGTGCACGAGAAGAACGTCTGAGTCCTCGGATCAGGCGGCGGCGTCGACGGTGCCGAGCAGGTGCTCGGCCGCCTCGCCCAGCGCCGTCACCGCTTCACTGCCGACGAACGGCTCGATGGCTCGTTGCCCGTCGGTGATGAACGCCCGGGCGGTGTCGAGCGCGCCCTTCACCTCGGCCGACTCGCGCACCACGGCTCGGGCCGCATCGAGCGTCATCGGATCGTCGACCGGCTCCAGCGAGCCGTCGACCGGTGAGAGCTGCACGAGCAGACGGCGCAACTGCTCCGCGTCAGGACCTCCGGCACCCAGGATGCGGATGACCGGAAGGGTGTAGGTGCCCTCCACGAGATCGTGACCGGCCGGCTTGCCCAGTTCGGCATCGGTGGCGGTCAGATCCAACAGGTCGTCGACGATCTGGAAGGCCATACCGAACCCGCGACCGAAGGTGCTGAAGGCATCGATCTGCTCCCGGGGCAGTCCGGCCACGATGCCGCCGATGCGACACGAGGTGGCCAGCAGCGAGGCCGTCTTCCCGTCGATCGAACGCAGGTAGGCGTCCTCGGTGCGGTCCAGGTCGAAGGCGTGCTGCAACTCGAGCACCTGACCCTCGCACAGCCGGCCGATGGTGGCGGCCAGCAGACCGGCCACCTCGGTGCCGAGGGACGCGGCGATCTCCGAGGCCCGGGCCAGCAGGAAGTCGCCGGCGAGGATGGCCTTGAGGTTGCCCCAGCGGGCATTGACGCTCTCGACGGTGCGGCGGGTGGTGGCGTCGTCCATCACGTCGTCGTGGTAGAGCGAGCCCAGGTGCACCAACTCGACCGAGACGGCGCCCATGATCACGCCCTCGGACGCGGCTCGCATCGACGACGAGGAGGCGGCCGCAGCGGTGATGGCGAAGGCCGGTCGCAC
>VERC01000229.1 GCA_018882825.1 Acidimicrobiia bacterium
GTAGTCGTCCACGCGGGCTGACTGTGTCGCAGTGAACGGATGACGGCACAGCTCGAGCACCACCAGCAGGTAGTGGAACCGCCGCACGGCGTCGGTGCCGCCGATGGTGGCGGCCACCTCGGCCGGGGTCGCCCGCACGACGGTGGCGGGATCGAGATCGGGGCGGTTCCAGACGTGCGTGGTCAACGCTCGCACGAGCGCGACCTGCTCGTCGGTGGGCCCGCCGTCGACGTCGATGGCACCGAGCAGTCCGGCGACCACCGGCTCGACCTGTTCACCATCGACCAGTCTGGGCATGTCCGACCTCTCCGTACCGCGCCACACGGCGCCGTCGTCCGGCGTGGTTGTCCGGCGTCGTCGTCAGGTGTCGTGAACGACGACACCCCTGATGTTGCGGCCCTCGAGCAGATCGTCGACCGCGACGCCGATGTCGTCGAGTCGGTACCGACGGGTGACCATCTCGTCCAGTTTGAGACGTCCCGCCCGATAGAGGTCGATCTGGCGCAGGATGTCGGCCGGCGGATTGCACATGCCGAACAACGCGCCCCGGATCGACTTCTGCATCCCGCCGAGTTCGAGCAGGTGCACCGGGATGCCCATCGGTTCGGTTGCCGCCGCCATTCCGGTGACGACCACGGTGCCGCCCTTGCCGATGGCGGCGAACGCCTCGGCCACGTCGGTGTTGGTGGGCGAGCCCATGGCCAGCACCGCGGCGTCAGCGCCCTGTCCGTCGGTGACCGATCGCATGAAGTCGGTGGCCTCGGCCATCGACGCGAACGCGTGGGTCGCCCCGAGCTTCTGGGCCATCTCCCGTTTGAACGCCACCGGGTCGACGGCGACGATCACCGCGGCGCCGGCGATGGACGCGCCCTGTACGGCACTGGCACCGACACCGCCCACGCCAACGATCATCACGTGATCACCGGGTCGCACGCCGGCGGCGTTGGTCGACGACCCGAGACCCGTGCCCACCCCGCACCCGAGCAGGCACAGCGTCTCCAGCGGCAGATCGTCGGGCACCTTCACCAACGAGTGCTCCGACACGACGGCGTACTGGGAGAACGTGGAGATGAGCAGGAACTGGTGGAGACCCTGTCCGTCGAGGTGCATGCGGTAGGTGCCGTCGGGCATGGGCCCGACCTGCAGGTGGGCCCCCAGTTGGCAGAGGTTCATCCGCCCCGACGCGCAGTAGCGGCAGCGACCACAACTGGGGATGAACGAGGCGACGACGTGGTCCCCGGGGCGCAGCGTCGCCACTCCCCTGCCCACGGCCTCGACGATCCCCGCTCCCTCGTGGCCGGCGCAGAACGGCAGCGGCCCGTGATGGTCGCCGGTGAGGAAGTGCACGTCGCTGTGGCACAGCCCACTGGCCACGTAGCGCACCAGCACCTCGTTGTCCTTCGGCTCGTCGACCTCGACGTCGACCACCCGGTAGCGACCGGGACTCTCCAACAGCACTGCCGCTCTCGACCTCATGGCGCCACCCCCGAACGACGATGGTAGGGGCCGGGCGGTCGTGTCGCTGCCGCACATGGGGCAGGATGGGCGCCTCGACCGAGGGGGGAAAGTGGGAGCGAACGACCGACGGATCATCGTGATCGGGGCCGGACCCGGGGGGATCGTCTCGGCGCACCTGTTGCGCGAGGCCGGGTACACCGACGTGACGGTGATCGAGCGGGACGACGACGTCGGCGGCACGTGGCAGCGCAGTCGCTATCCGGGTCTGGCCTGCGACGTGATGATCCACGCCTACCAGTTCTCGTTCCACCTCAAGCCGGACTGGCCGCGGTCCTACGCCTCTCAGCCCGAGATCCTCGCCTACATGCGCGAGACGGTCGACGCCCTCGACCTGTGGACCATGATCCGCCTCGACACCGGCGCCACCTCGGCATCATGGGACGACGACACCGGCGAGTGGACGGTCACCACCACCACTGGCGAGCGACTGGTCGGCGATGTGCTCATCAGCGCCCAGGGCATGTTCGGCGAGATCAAGTGGCCCGACATCGACGGTCGCGACACGTTCACCGGCCAGTTGGTGCACACCGGCAACTGGCCGCGCGACCTCGATCTCGCCGGCAAGCGGGTGGCGGTGATCGGTAGCGCGGCCAGTGCCGTGCAGTCGTTGCCCGAGATCGCCAAGGTTGCCGGTCAGGTGTACTCGTACCAGCGCTCTCCGCAGTGGGTGTTGCCCAAGGAGGACTATCCGCATCCGCCCGAGCAGATCGAGCTGTTCCGCAACGATCCGGCCGCTCTGCAGGCGCACCGGGACGGGATCATGTTGTGGATCGGCAGCAATGCGCCGTTCAGCAACCGCGACATACTCCTCGGCGCCGAGTGGGCCGGCGCGGTGGCCATCTCGGTGGTGGAGGATCCGGTGACCCGTGAGGGCCTGACCCCGCACATCCCGTGGGGCTGTTTCCGTCCGTTGTTCTCCAACGACTACTACCCGGCGTTCAACCGCCCCAACCTCGAACTGGTGACGACACCGATCGAGCGGATCACCCCGGCGGGGATCCTGACCACCGACGGCACCGAGCGCGAGGTCGACGTGATCGTGTGCGCCACCGGCTACGTGGTCGACAAGTTCGCATCACGCATCCCCATCACCGGACGCGAAGGTCGCACCCTCGACGAGGCCTGGGCCGACGGCGCCGAGGCCCACCTGGGTGTCACCACCACCGGGTTCCCCAACCTGTTCATGCTCTACGGACCCAACAACAACGCCGGGTCACTGGTGGAGATGGCCGAGTACGAGGTCGGATACGTGCGCGACCTGCTGCTGGCCATGGACGAGGCCGGTGTCGACTGGATCGACGTGCGTCGTGAGGCCATGGACGCCTACAACGCCGAGTTGCAGTCAGCCATCGCCGGGGTCGAGGTGTGGCACGCCGGGTGCGGCCACTACTACGAGAGCCCGTCGGGGAAGATCGTCACCCAGTATCCGTACTCGATGTTCCACTACCGCGACTCGGTCGCCAACCCGTCCCTCGACGACTTCGAGTTGGGGCACGTCACCGCTTGAGATCGGTCGATCAGAGCCGGCCGGCATCGCGGGCCGCGGCCTCGGCGGCGGCCAGTTGCGCATCGATGATGGCGAGTCCCCCGTCCCAGAAACGCGGGTCCGAGAGATCGACTCCCACGATGCGGCCCAGTTCCTCGGGCGATCGTGAACCTCCGGCCCTCAACAGGTCGAGATAGGCCGGCACGAACGCATCGCCCTCCGCCTCGTAGCGGGCGTAGACGGCGAGGGCCAGCAACTGACCGTAGGCATAGGCGTAGACGTACCCCGGTGAACCGATGAAGTGCGGGATGTAACTCCACCACGACCGGTACCCGGGTGTGATCTCGACGGCATCACCCAACATCGCCGTCTGCGTGGTGGCCCACGCCTCGGCGAAGTCGTCGACCGACAGTTCGCCGACCTCGCGTCGGTGCGTGTGCACGGCGTCCTCGAAGCGGTTCATGGCGATCTGTCGGAACACGGTGGCGATCTGACCCTCGAGGCTCTCGGCCAGCAACGACAGCCGGGCATCGGGATCGGTGGTGTCGGACAGCAGACGACCGAAGGTCACCGTCTCGCCGAACACCGAAGCCGTCTCGGCCAGTGTCAGCGGGGTGCTCTGGTGGAAGATCCCCTGTTCGCGGGCCAACCACGCGTGCAGCCCGTGACCGAGCTCATGGGCGAGGGTGAGCACATCGCGGCGCCGGCTCGTCCAGTTCAGCAGCAGGAACGGATGGGCGCTGGGCACGGTGTAGGCGCAGAAGGCGCCGGGCCGCTTGCCCGGACGCACCGGCGCATCGATCCAGCCCTCGTCGAGGAACCGGCGCACCCCGTCGGCCAATTCGCCCGAGAACGACCCGTAGGAATCGAGGACGATCTCGGTGGCCCGCGACCATGTGAACTGCTCGTCGACCTCGGCCACCGAGGCCATACGGTCGAAATCGGCGAGGCGATCGACGCCGAGCAGTCCGGCCTTGAGTCGGTACCACCGCTGGGGGATGTCGTAGCGGGCCACGACGGCGTCGACGAGTGCCTGCACCGACTCGTCACT
>VERC01000230.1 GCA_018882825.1 Acidimicrobiia bacterium
GCACCAGGCCGTGGTCGATCGGGTCATGGACTCGGGGGATCAGGAACGCGAGCGCGGCATCACCATCCTGGCCAAGGCGGCCTCGGTGGACTGGCGCGACTACCGGATCAACCTCGTCGACACGCCCGGTCACGCCGATTTCGGTGGTGAGGTCGAGAGGGCTCTGGCGATGGTCGACGGCATCGTGCTGCTGGTCGACGCCTCCGAGGGCCCCCTGCCCCAGACCCGCTATGTGCTGTCCAAGGCCATGACGGCCGGACTCCCGGCCGTCGTCGTGCTCAACAAGGTCGATCGTTCCGACGCCCGGCCCGACGAGGTGCTCGACGAGATCTATCAGTTGTTCCTGGACCTCGACGCGGACGAGGAGGCGATCGACTTCCCGATCGTGTCGGCGATCTCCCGGGAGGGCCGGGCCGTCGCCGGTGTCGGGATGCCCGCTCCGGAGGACGATCTCACGGCGCTGTTCGAAGCGATCGTGGCGGCCGTGCCTCCGCCCGGCGGTGACGCCGATGCACCGTTGCAGGCGATCGTGACCAACCTCGACGCGTCCGAGTACCTCGGACGCCTCGCCGTCGGGCGGGTCGTCAACGGCCGTCTCCGACGGGGCGAACAGGTCGCCCTCTGCGTCGAGGACGAGGGACAGCCCCCGTTGCGGCGCAAACTCACCCAACTGCTGTCGTTCTCCGGTATCGGGCGACTCGAGGTCGACGAGATCGCCGCCGGTGACCTGTTCATCGTGGCCGGGTTCCCGGAGGTGGAGATCGGTGACACCCTCGCCGATCCGTCCGATCCGCAGCCGCTCGAACGCCTGACCGTCGACGAGCCCGTGTTGCGCATGTCCTTCGGGGTGAACACCTCCCCGTTCGCGGGCAAGGAGGGGAAGTACCTCACCTCGCGACACCTGCGTGAGCGGCTCGAACGGGAGATCCTCGGCAACGTGTCCATCCGTCTGGCCGAGACCGATTCGCCCGACGTCATCGAGGTAGCCGGGCGCGGTGAGCTCCAGCTCGCCGTCCTCATCGAGACGATGCGTCGTGAAGGGTACGAACTCCAGGTCAGCCGACCGGAGGTCGTCGTGCGCGACATCGACGGCACCCGACACGAACCACTCGAACGGGCCGTCATCGACGTTCCCGACGAGCACGTCGGAACCGTCACCCAGGCACTGGCGCCGCGCAAGGGACGCGTCAACGATCTCCGCCCCGGTGACACCGGTCGGACGATCGTGACGGTGGAGGCCCCGGCCCGAGGCCTGCTGGGTTTCCGTTCGCAGTTGCTGACCGCGACGCGCGGCACGGCGCTGCTGCACCAGCACCACGCCGGCTGGACGCCGTGGGTGGGCGAGTTGCCCACCCGCAAGGGTGGGGCGATGCTCGCCGATCGCGAGGGTGTCGCCACCGGCTACGCCCTCGACAACCTCCAACAGCGTGGGGAGTTGTTCATCGAACCGGGTGAACGCGTCTACGAGGGGATGATCGTCGGCGAGAACTCACGCTCCGACGAACTCCACGTCAACGTCGTTCGCGAGAAGCAGAAGACGAACATCCGCACCCACTCGGCCGACGAGGCCATCAAGTTGGTGCCGCCCCGCGAGATCACGCTCGAGTCGGCCATCGAGTTCATCGCCGCCGACGAACTCGTGGAGGTGACGCCTTCGACGTTGCGACTGCGAAAGCGCATCCTGTCGGAGGCCGACCGACGTCGACTGTCCCGCCGTTGACCGACGGCGTTCGCCCGTCGTTCGATCAGTCCTCCGATCAGGCCTCCGAGGCCTCGGGCCGGCGCAGCGACGGGTGGGGCAGGAACACCTCGGTACCCCGTTCGACGATGCGTCCCTCGATCAGTTCGACGATGCGCCGATAGGGGCCCTCTCCCACGAGGGCGACGATCTCGTCCCGGCTGCTCAGGTACACGGGACGGTCGCCGACGAAGGCGCGACGGTCCTCGGTGCACCACCAGTGGAAGTCGTCGCCGCCCTCGCCCCAGTCGCGTCGCTTCCACTCCCGCAGGATGTTGGTGGTGTGCTCGTTGTCGTCGGTGTGCCAGTCGAGACGGACGGGGACCTGCCAACACACCTCCGGCTTCCAGTCGATGAAGCTCTCGCCCCTCGAGAGGGCAGCGCCGTGGAAGGCGCATCCGGGCCCGCCCGGCCAGTCGTTGCGGTTCTGGAAGATGCAGGCCCCGTCATGCACCCGGGTCGTCCATTCGCCGTCGACCTTCACGAACGGTCCGCCCAGGTCGGCCGCCAGCCCCTTGAACTGCCATTCGTCGTCCCGCAGCCTCGGGTAGACGTCGGCCACCCGCTTGCGGTCCTCCTTGTCGGAGAAGTGGGCCCCGTGCGTGCAGCACCCGAGATTGCGCTCCGGATCGGGCTGCTCGGTGATGCCCAGGCAGCCGTTCCCGTAGATGCAGGACCAGTTGCTGGTCAGCCAGGTCACGTCGAAGGTCCATGTCTCGCCGTCGAGGTCGAACGAGATCCATTCGTGGACATCGTCGTCGTCGATCCCGCTGCGTCGTCGCTTCATGCTCGGCCGAGGTGCCCTTCGTGTCGTCCGCACTGGTACGAACGACTCTAGTGAGCGGCCGGTGGGGCAGCGGTGCGCTACGAATGGGGGATGGCCGGTGAGTTCGACGACATCCGCACGCGCCTCGAGGTGATCGCCGAGGAGTTGGCCGATCTCGCCATCATCCGCCTGCGCGAGTCGATCGACGCAGGTGGTCATGAGCTTCCCGTCGACGAGAAGCGTCTCACCCGTGCTCGAAGGGCGGTGGAGAAGGCGATCGCGCTGCTGCGCGAGCCCGACGACACCGACTGAGGCCGCGTCCGGTCGGGTCAGGCCACCGACGAGATCTCGTACAGCGTCGAGCGTTGCCGGCTGGTCCGACCCAGAGGAGCGACCAGATCGACGAAGTCGTCGGGTTCCATGCCCTGTCCGTGGTCGGCGCCGGCGGCCCTCGAGATGTTCTCGTCCATCAACGTGCCACCGAGATCGTTGGCTCCGGACTGCAATGCCTGTCGGGCGCCGTCCCGACCCAACTTCACCCATGACGTCTGCACGTTGTCCAGCACGCCGTGGTAGGCGATGCGGGCCACCGCGTGCATGAGGATCGTCTCTCGGAACGTCGGTCCCCGTCTCGCACGGTGCTGGAGATAGAGCGGGGTCGCCATGTGGACGAAGGGCAGCGGCACGAATTCCGTGAACCCTCCGGTCTCGCGCTGGAGGGCACGGGTGCGCAGGATGTGTCGGGCCCAGTGCTCGGGGCGTTCGACCGAGCCGAACATGATGGTGATGTTCGAACGCAGTCCCACCGAGTGGGCCGTGCGGTGCGCTTCGAGCCACTCGTCCGTCGTGATCTTGTCGGGACAGATGACGGCGCGGATCTCGTCGTCGAGGATCTCTGCGGCCGTGCCGGGCAGAGTGCGGAGACCGGCGTCACGCAGTCGGCGCAGGTAATCGGACAGAGGCTCGCCCAGTCGGCGTGCACCCTCGGTGACCTCGAGCGCGGTGAACCCGTGCACGTGGATCCCGGGCACCGCCGCGGTGACGGCCCGGGTGACGTCGATGTAGTACTCCCCATCGAAGTCGGGATGTATCCCGCCCTGCAGGCACACCTCGGTCGCCCCGCGATCGGCGGCCTCGCGAGTCCGGGCGGCGATGTCGTCGAGGGTGAGCAGATACGGCGTCCCGCGCAGGTTGAGCGAGAGGGGGCCCTTGCTGAATCCGCAGAAGCGGCACTTGAAGGTGCAGACGTTCGTGTAGTTGATGTTGCGGTTGTGGACCCAGGTGACGACGTCACCGACGGTCCGGCGCCGGAGCTCATCGGCCAGGGCGGCCACGGTGGTGAGATCCGGACCCCGAGCGCCGAACAGATCGACGATCTCGTCGTGCTCCACCGTCTGACCCATGTGCACGCCGGCGACGATCTCGCCGATGCGGCCGGTGGTGCGCACCGGTCCGGGCACGAGCGTCGGAGGGACGATGCGCGACCCGGCGCTCCAGATGGT
>VERC01000231.1 GCA_018882825.1 Acidimicrobiia bacterium
GGTAGTGGCCAGCTACACCGCCGATGCGCTGTGGCCGTCGCTGGTGGAATCCGACCCGCTCCTGCTGATCGCCCTCAGCGCCAAGAACCGCTACCTGGTGCTGGTGGTGAACTCCCTCCCGGATTGGGAGTACTACGTGGTCGGCACCTTGCGCCTGCTGCTCCCCGATCCGTTCTTCTTCATCCTCGGCTGGATGTACGGCGAAGCGGCGCTGCACTGGATGGAACGACGCACGCCCACGGTCGGTCGCATCATGCGCACCCTCGAGCGATGGTTCGGTCGGTGGGGCGCGCCGTTGGTCGTGCTGTTCCCCAACAACTACGTGTGCGCCATCGCCGGCGCGGCCCGGATGTCCCCGCTGCGCTTCGCCGCACTGAACGTGATCGGCACCATCGGCCGTCTGGTCATGATCGCGGTGATCGGCGACGTGTTCGCCGGCCCGATCGATTCGGTCCTCGACTTCGTCGCTGCGTGGCGCCTGCAGCTGCTGGTGGTGACCGTGTCGCTGGTGGTCCTGTCGTGGGTGCTGGAGTTGCGCAACGGACGACGCGAGATCGACGCCCTGCGCGAACTCGAGGACGCGGCCGACGAGATCGAGGCCGTCGAGATCGAGACCGTCGACCCCACCGCCGACTGATCGTTCAGAGGTCGAGCAGCGGATCCAGCCCGATGGTCACACCGGGTCGGTCGGCCACCAGGCGGGTGGCCAGCAGTACGCCGGGCATGAACGAGTCGCGGTCGTAGGAGTCGTGTCTGATCGACAGGGTCTGACCCGTCGTGCCGAGGATCACCTCCTGGTGGGCGACCATCCCCCGCAGCCGCAGCGAGTGGACCCGGATGTCGCCCGGCCCGCGCCCACCCCGGGCACCGTCGAGGATCTCGGTGCGCGTGGGATCGGCCGCCCACTGCGAGGACGCCGCGGCCATCCGCTCGGCGGTGAGCATGGCCGTCCCCGAGGGCGCGTCGAGCTTGGCGTCGTGGTGCAACTCGACGATCTCCGCCGTCTCGAAGAAGGGCGCCGCCATCTCGGCGAAGCGCATCATGAGCACGGCCCCGATGGCGAAGTTGGGAGCGATGACACAGTTCGAATGGACGAAGGCCTTGCGGAACCCGGTCAGGTCGGCCTCGGAGAACCCGGTGGTGCCGGTGACGGCGTGGATGCCGTGCCCGGCCAACCACCGCAGGTTGGCCCGTGCCGCCTCGAGATGGGTGAAGTCGATGGCGACCTCGACCCCGGCCTCGACGAACCCCTCGGGACCGGCGGCCACGAGGAAGCCCAGATCGCAGCCGGTGACCTGCAGCATGTCGAGTCCGGCGTGGTGGGGGTCGACGGCCGCCACCAGTTCGAGCGCGGGATCCGACGACACGGCTCGACAGACGGTGCTGCCCATCCGGCCCCCGGCCCCGAACACACCGACCCTCGTCGCCATGGGGCGAACCTAGCCGCGGGCGAACGATTCGAGCGCGGTGATCCCGCCCCCGGCCGGACCCACGGCGGACACGATCCGCGGACCATCGAAGACCCGTTGCACCACGGCCCGCACGCGCTCGGGGGTGACGGCGCGGATGCGTCGGACGTGTTCGGCGACGGGCACGATCTCGTCGCGCGAGGTGAGGCTCGACCCGAGACGGGCCATGCGCGAACCGCTGTCCTCGAGACCGAGCAGCATCGAACCCTCGAGGTAGCCCACCGCGACCCGGTGCTCCTCATCGGTGATCCCGTGGGCCACGAAGTCACCGAGCACGTCGTCGACGACGGTCAGCAGTTCATCGAGACGCGCTGCGCCCGTGCTCGTGTACACCACCACCGATCCGGAATCCGAATAGGAGGAGGGCGAGGAGAACACCGAGTAGGCCAACCCGCGGTTCTCGCGGACCTCCTGGAACAGACGACTCGACATCCCGCCCCCGAGCACCTGGTTGGCCACCCACAGGGCGTGGCGATCCTCGTCGTCGAGCGGGAGTCCTCGCCATCCGACCGCGACGTGCACCTGTTCGATGGGACGATCGACGTGGACGAGTCGACCGGTCGGTTCGACCGGGGGCGTGCGCCGGGGGGCGACACCGACGAGTTCGTCGTCGAACAGCCCGTCCAGCGCCTCCGCCACTGCGTCGTGGGTCAGGTCACCGGCCGCCGCCACCACCAGGTTGCGGGGCCGGTACCACTCGGCATGGAACCCGGCCACGTGTTCCCGGGTCATGGCCGTGACCGAATCGTGATCACCCAGCGTCTCCCGACCGAGCGGATGCGAGGGGAAGAGATGTTCGTAGAGCGTCGTCATGACGAGGTCGTCGGGAGTGTCCTCGCTCATGAGCAGTTCCTCGAGTATGACCTCGCGCTCGGCCTCGAACTCCTCGGCCCGGAAGGCCGGCGCACTCACCACATCGGCGAGCAGTTCGAGGCCGCGACGCAGTTCCGCCACCGGGAGGCGAAGGTAATAGGCGGTGTGCTCGCGACTCGTGTACGCGTTCATCTCGCCACCGACGGAGTCGACGGCCAGCGCGATGGAGCGCGCCGAGCGTTCCGCCGTGCCCTTGAACAGGAGGTGCTCGAGGAAGTGTGATGCACCGGCGATCGCCGCCGGCTCGTCACGCGAGCCGACACCGAACCACATGCCCACGCTCACCGAACGCGCCTCGGGCATGCGCTCGGTGACGAGACGCACGCCCGAGCGGAGTTCGGAGCGTTCGATGTCGGCGTCGGTCAACGACACGACGCGTTCCGGCTCAGCGACGCCGTCCGCCGCGGCGGCCACCGCCGCCGCCGCCGCCGCCTCGGCGCTCCCCGCGCTCGTCGCCGGGGCCGAGATCGCCGAGCTCGACGCTCATCTCGGCGTCGAACGCGTCCTGGAACGAAACGGATTCACGAGCTGCACCGCCTTCGGACGGCGCCGGAGCGCTCGCCTCGCCGGCCGGCGCCCCGTCGTCGCCGGCGGCGGGACGGGACTCGGAACGCGGGGTGGACGCGGGCTCGCTCGCCAGGGACAGCGAGACCTTGCCGTTGGGATCGACGTCGTCGACGCGGACCTCGACGGCATCACCCAGGTCCAACACATCCTCGACCCGGTCGATGCGCTTGCCGCCGCCGAGCTTCGAGATGTGCAGCAATCCGTCGCGGCCCGGGAGGATGTTCACGAAGGCACCGAACTTGGTGACGTTCACGACCCGACCCGGGTACACCTGTCCGACCTCGGCGGTGGGCGGGTTGAGGATGAGACGGATCTGGCGCTCGGCCTCGCGCACGGCGCCGGAATCGGTCGAACCGATGCTGACCCGACCGACCGACCCGTCGTCGTCGACGCTGATGTCGGCGCCCGTCTCCTGCTGGATCGAGTTGATGACCTTGCCCTTCGGGCCGATGACCTCACCGATCTTGTCCATCGGGATCTCGAAACTGATGATCTTCGGCGCCGTCTCGCCGACCTCGGGACGGGGCTCGGCGATGGCGCCGGCCATGACCCGCAGGATCTCGAGCCGGGCGTCCTTCGCCTGCTCGAGTGCCTGGGCGAGGACGTCGGCGGGGATGCCGTCGATCTTCGTGTCCAACTGCAACGCGGTGACGAAGTCGGCCGTGCCGGCGACCTTGAAGTCCATGTCGCCGAAGGCGTCCTCGGCGCCGAGGATGTCGGTCAGGGTCGTGTACTTGCCGTCGGCGTAGACCAGACCCATGGCGATGCCGGCCACCGGCGCCCGCAGCGGGACACCGGCATCCATCATCGACAGCGTCGAACCGCACACCGAGCCCATCGAGGTCGAGCCGTTGGAGGACAGCACGTCCGACACCGTACGGATGGTGTAGGCGAACTCCTCCGGGGTGGGCAGCACCGGCACCAGCGCTCGCTCGGCCAGCATGCCGTGACCGATCTCGCGACGCTTCGGTCCGCGCATGAAGCCCGTCTCACCGGTCGAGTACGGCGGGAAGTTGTAGTGGTGCATGTAGCGCTTGCGGGTGACGTCACCCAGCGCGTCGATCATCTGCTCCATGCGGGGCATCCCCAGGGT
>VERC01000015.1 GCA_018882825.1 Acidimicrobiia bacterium
GTGTAGAGGTCGTCGAGGTAGTACTTGTTCTCGAGGAACGCGTACCCGGCGTGCGCCACCTTGCTGCGCTGGGTGAGTCCCCGAGGTCCGCGATTGCGCGCGTAGTACTGGTAGGCGATGAAGAATCCGGCGGCGGCGAGGATGGTCGACACGACCGCCAGCCACGGCGTGAACTCCGCGTGCTGGAGCGACGGGAAGGCGAAGGTCGGCTCGACGTAGTGCTCGAAGCGGGTGGTGAGGCTGCTCGACAACTTCAGGCCGAAGAAGCTCTTCGGGAAGTTGAGGAAGCCGAGGGCGAAGGCGCACACCGCCAGGATCACCAGGGGAACGGTGATCACCTTCGGTGACTCGTGCGGGTGGGCGTGGCCCCGGTACTTCCCCCAGAAGGTCAGCAGATAGGCCCGGCCCATGTAGGCGGCGGTCATGAACGCGGTGATGAGGCCGAAGATCAACATCAACGTGTAGGCGTTCTCCTGACCGGCGTTGGCGCCGGCGAGGATCTCGTCCTTCGACCAGAAGCCGGCCAAGGGGAAGATCCCGGCCAGTGCCAGTGTCGCCACCAGGAAGGTGGCGTTGGTGATCGGCATCTTCTTGCGCAGGCCGCCCATCTCGCGCATGTCGAAGGTGTGGTGACAGGCGTGGCTGACCGAACCGGCGCCGAGGAAGAGGCAGGCCTTGAAGAAGGCGTGGGTGAAGAGGTGGAAGACGCCGGCCGTCCATGCCCCGACACCGAGGGCCATCACCATGTAGCCCAGCTGGGAGATCGTCGAGTAGGCGAGGACCTTCTTGAGGTCCCACTGCACGAAGGCCAACACGCCACCGATGATGGTGGTGAACCCTCCGATGAACGCGACGTAGTGCAGCGAGCTGCTCCCGATGGCCAGGCCACTGAAGAACACGGCGTAGAGGCGGGCGATCAGGTAGACGCCGGCCACGACCATGGTGGCGGCGTGGATGAGAGCGGACACCGGGGTGGGGCCGGCCATGGCGTCCGGCAACCACGTGTGCAACGGGAACTGGCCCGACTTCGACGTGACGCCTCCGAACAGGCACAGCGCACCGATGAGCAACAGGGTGGTGTTGGCCCCTCCGGAGAGTGCGTACTCGTTGAGGTGGAGGACGTTGAAACTGTTCCCCCCGGCGGCGAAGAAGGTGATGATCACGCCGACGATGAGGCCCATGTCACCCACGCGATTGGTGAGGAAGGCCTTGAGGGCCGCGTCGGTGTTCTTCTTCTCCTCCCACCAGTGACCGATCAGTCCGAACGAACAGACGCCGACCAACTCCCAGCCCACCAGCATCTGGAGGGTGTTGGAGCTGAGCACGTAGAACAGCATCGACGCCGTGAACAACGAGAGGAACGCGTAGTAGTGCGTGAAGCGAACATCACCGTGCAGGTACTCGGTGGAGTAGATGTGCACCAGCAGCGAGATGATGCAGACGGTGATGAGCATCATCGCCGCCAGACCGTCGACCAGGGTCCCGATCTCGAAGTCGATGCCGCCGACCGTGAACCACGTGGTCGTGCGCACGACGGGCGGCACCGACTCGTGCTCCCCGCCCTTCTCGCCACCGTGCTCCGAACCGTGCTCGGCACCGTGATCGGCGGACTCCGAGGTGACCGTCTTGCCCGATTCGGTGGTGGCCCCCTCGATCTCACCGGCGATGGTGGCGCCGTCCTGCGGGGTGAGGCCGTTGGCCTGGATGACGTCGGCCGCCAGCGCCGCACCGGTCGGCGGATGGTTGACCCGGTTGATCCACTGCCCGGCGACCACCACGGACAGGACGAGACAGATCGAGACGGCACCGATTCCGATCCCGGCGGTGGCCTTGGTGCCGAGGCGCTTGCCGAAGAACAGGATCGTCGCGAACGACGCGGCCATCAGGGCGGGGATGATCCAGACCTTGTCGATGACGTTCAACACGATCAGCCCTTCAACGCGTCGAGTTCGTCGACGGCGATGCTCTTGCGGTTGCGGAAGATCAGGAGGACGAGGGCGAGACCCACGCCCACCTCGGCGGCGGCCACGGCGATGACGAACAGGGCGAAGACCTGACCGGAGTAGTTGGCCCCACCGTCACTGCTCCACCATGCCCCGAAGGCCACGAGGTTGATGTTCACCGAGTTGAGGATCAACTCGATGGACATGAGCACGAGCACCGCATTGCGGCGCACGAGCACGCCGTAGAGGCCGATGCAGAAGAGGATGGCAGCGAGGAGGAGGAACTGGTTCAGGTACATCAGTCGCGCCTCGCCAGGACGATGGCCCCGATGAGGGCGGCCAGGAGCAGGACCGACAGCACCTCGAAGGGCACCAGGTAGGTGGAGAAGATCGAGTCACTGACCTCGGAGGTGGTCTGGACGACCATGTCGCCGAACTCGCTGCCCCGGAAACCGTCGACGAGCGAGAAGGAGAGCAGTCCGAGCAGGGCGGCACCGACCACGAGGGCACCGATCTTGACCGAACCCCGATGATCGGCGTCGCGGGCGTCACCCGCCTGGGTGCGGGTGAGCATGATGCCGAACAGGAACAGCACGATGATGGCGCCGAGGTAGACGAGCACCTGTGTGATTGCGACGAACTCGGCGGCCAACAGGATGAACTGCGCTCCCACGCCGGCCAGCACGATCACCAGCCACAGCGCGGCATGCATCACGTTCTGCGTCGTGACGACGCGGATGGCCGACAACACCATGATGGCGGCGATCACGTAGAAGGCGATGTTCTGGGCGACCAGGAGGGCGAGCATCAGCGCGGCACCTTCCTGACCTTGGCCTCGGATCCCGACTCGTAGGGCTCGAAGTCGGGCACCGTCTGCATCCACTGGTCGAGGCGTGACTTGTCATGGAGCAGGTCGGCGATGCGGATCTCCGAGTACTCGTGCTCCGGGCTCCAGAACAGGGCGTCGAACGGGCACACCTCGACGCAGATCCCGCAGTACATGCACAGCGAGAAGTCGATGTCGAAACGATCGAGGGTGTTGACCTGACGGGGCTTGCCGCCCTCGCGTCGGGGCGGGGCCAGGGTCTTGTGCGCCTCGATGTAGATGCACCAGTCGGGGCACTCCCGGGCGCACAGCATGCACGAGGTGCAGTTCTCCTCGTGCAAGGCGATGACACCGCGGGCCCGGGGAGCCGGTTCCTCGCGCTCGTGCGGGTAACGGGTCGTCTGGGGTCCGTCCTTGAGCGTCTTGACCATCTCGCCGAACGTGACGCCGAGACCCTTGACGAGACCGGGGACCTTGGGACGGGGCGGCATCAGAGGACCACCTTGAGGAGTGCGGTGATGACGATGTTGACCAGAGCCAGCGGGATGAGCACCTTCCAGGCGAACGACTGGAGTTGGTCCTCACGGAATCGGGGGTAGGTGAAGCGAACCCAGAAGATGAGGAACGACACCAGCATCACCTTGGCGAACAGCACCGCCGGTCCGAGCACGTAGTACCAGTCGCTGGAGGTCTCGAGCCACGGGACGGCCCAACCACCGAGGAAGAGGACGGCGGCGATGCCGGCGAACACGAAGGCGGTGGCGAACTCGGCCAGGAAGAAGAGGAGGAACCGGAAGCCGGTGTACTCGACCTGATAACCGCTGACGATCTCGGACTCGGCCACCGGCATGTCGAACGGGGGCTGCGTCAACTCGGCCTGGACGGCGGCGATGAAGATGAAGAAGCCCAGGAACTGCGTGAGGATGTAGGGGAAGCCGATGCCGGTCCAGCCGAAGATGGCACCGTCGGCCTGTTGCACGACGATCCCGTTGAGGCTCAGGGTTCCGGCCTGGATCACCACGCCGATGACGGCGAGCACCATCGGCAACTCGTAGGCGATGAGCTGGCCCGCGGCGCGCAACGCCCCCATGAGCGAGTACTTGCTGGCCGAGCCGTAGCCGGCCATGAGCACACCGATCACCGACAGCGACGACACCGCCAGCACGTAGAACACGCCCACGTCGAGGTTGGCCACCACCAGGTGCATCGACGCCGGCAGGGCGACGTAGAGCAGGAGGGTCGACATCAGCACGACGAGGGGGGCGATCCGGAACACACGCAGATCGGCACCGTCGGGGGCGATGTCCTCCTTCTGCAGGAACTTCACGCCGTCGGCCAGCAACTGGAGCGTGCCGCGCGGGCCCGCTTCCTGGGGGCCGAGCCGACTCTGCATCCACGACATGACCTTGAACAGGAAGACCATGCCGAGGATCAACGCCGTGGTGGGGACGACCGCGCTGATGACGAGGACCTTGATCAGCGTCGACAGCCAGTACGGCGGCGCGAAGGAGGCGGCGAGCAGGAGCGTCATCGGTCGATGTCGCCCAGGATGAAGTAGAGACTGCCGAGGATCGAGATGAGATCGGGCACGTAGGCGCCGCGGGCGACCCACGGGACGATGGAGATGTTGTTGAACGACGCCGAGCGGATCTTGACCCGGAACGGCACGAGGTCACCCTTGGACACGACGTAGTAGCCCATCTCGCCCAGCGGGTTCTCGGTGGCGACATAGGCCTCGCCCTCGGGCACCTTGATGATGCGGGGCACCTTGGCCATCACCGGACCGGAGGGGATGGTGTCGAGCAGTTGCATGACGATCTTCGCCGCCTCGCGGGTCTCCTGCAGTCGCACCCAGGTGCGGGCGAAGCAGTCGCCGTCGGGGTGGGTCCACACCTTCCAGTCGGCCTTGTCGTAGACGAGCCCGGGCGGGCAGGAATCGCGACGCAGGTCCCAGTCGACGCCGGAGGCCCGCAGGTTGGCACCGGACAGTCCGTAGGACAGGCCGATCTCGGCCGGGATCACTCCGATGCCGCGGGTGCGGGCCTGGAAGATCTCGTTGCCGATGAGGAGGTCCTCCATCTCGTCGCAGAAGGCGAGGAGACGCTTCATGGCCAGGTGCGAGGACTCGACCCACCCCTTGGGGAGATCGTCCTTCAGGCCACCGATGCGGTCGAAGTTGGGGTGGAAGCGTCCGCCGGTGGCCGACTCGATCTGGTTGAGCACCCACTCGCGGTCGCGGAAGGCGTAGAACCCGGCGGTCATGCCGCCGAGTTGCAGACCGAAGTCCCCGAGGAACAACGAGATGTTGGCGATGCGCGACATCTCGAACAGGATCGTGCGGATCCACTGGGCCCTCGGCGGGGCCTCGACCCCCATCAACTTCTCGGCGGCGAGGATGAACGGGACCTCGTTGGCGAAACTGCCGAGCCAGTCGATGCGATTGATGAGGGCGTTGATCTGCGGATAGGTGCGGACCTCGGTGAGCTTCTCGTAGCCGCGGTGCATGTAGCCGCACACCGGCTCGGCCGAGATGACCTGTTCACCGTCGAGCTTGGCGATGATGCGCAGCGTGCCGTGCGTGGCGGGATGCTGCGGACCCATGTTGAGCGTCATGCCCTCGGTCTCGAAGTCGAGGTTGACGCGGTTGTCGGTGGCCTCGGCGGCCAGAGCCGACACCGACTGCGGATCGGAGACGGCGGTCACGACTCCTCCTCCTCGGCCGCGCCACCGGGGAGCGGCTCGACATCGACGATCCCGGGCCACGGACGCACCCGGCGCGACAGCAGCGGGAAGTCCTTGCGCAGCGGATGGCCCACGAAGTCGGTGGGCAGGTACATGTTGATCGGGTTGGGATGACCGACGAAGGTGATGCCGAACATCTCGCGGGCCTCGCGCTCGTGCCAGTCGGCGCCGGCGAAGACACCGGACCAGGTGGCGATGGAGAGATCGTCGTCGGGCAGGTCGGCCTTGAAGGTGATCCCCATCCCGTGGGTGACCGAGTACAGACGAGCGAGCACCTGGAAGCGGGTGTCGCCGCCGGCGTAGCCGGTGGTCATGGGAACGGGTTCCTTGGCCACCGGCGGATCGACGACCAGGTCCTCCTGCGCGTCCATGTCCCGACCGAAGGGCGACGGCAGCCAGTCGATGGCCGAGATGAAGTCGAAGAACCGGTAGCCCATGGCCCGGGCCGCCTGCGCGGTGTCGAGCCAGCGGTCGCGGTGCACCCGCACCCACAGGTCGTCACCGGCCCGGATGTGCGAGCCGACGACCCCGTCACCGAGGCGCGCCGTCAGGTCGGCGAGTGCCGCCTCACGGACCTCGTCGGAGGCGACCTCGATCTCGGTGGTCTCGGTCTCAGCCGGTGACACTGGCCTCACCCTTCCAACGCTGCGACATGTCCTCGTGGGCGATGCGCTCCTGCAGGAGGATGATCCCTTCCAACAGGGCCTCGGGTCGGGGCGGACATCCGGGGACGTACACATCGACCGGGATCAACTGATCGACACCCTTGGTCACCGAGTAGCTGTCCCAGTAGGGACCGCCACAGTTGGCGCACGAGCCCATGGAGATCACGTACTTCGGATCGGGCATCTGCTCGTAGAGACGCACGACGGCCGGCGCCAACTTGTCGGTCACCGTGCCGGCGATCACCACGAGATCGGCCTGCCGGGGACTGGCCGGGAAGGGGATGACGCCGAGACGCATCACGTCGTAGCGCGGCGAGGCGAAGGCCGCGCCCATCTCGATCGCGCAGCAGGCCAGTCCCCACTGGTAGGCCCAGATGGAGTACTTGCGACTGACGTTGAGGAGCTTGGCCAGCGGCTTGGGCAACTTCCCCTTCTCTACGAGGCCCATGTCAGCACCTTCTTGCGCCAGGCGTAGAGGAGACCGATGGCGAGGATCGCCACGAAGATCAGCATCTCCACGAGACCGAACACCCCGTAGACCTCGAGTTGGGTGGCCCACGGGAAGATGAACACCGCCTCGACATCGAACATGACGAAGAGGAGGGCGTAGACGTAGTAGCGGATCTGGCTCTGCGACCAGCCGGTGCCGACCGGATCGACACCCGACTCGTAGACGAGGTACTTCTGCTCCTGGGGTCGCTTGGGACGGAGGATCCCGCCCAGGGCCAGGAGTCCGGCGCCGAGGCCCAGACCGACGCCCGCGAAGATCGCCACCGTCAGGTACTGCCTGACGAAATCGGAGTACTCGGTCATCGGCCGCCGACCCTAACAGTCGGACCGAACGGGTCGGGAAATCCCTCGGTGGCCATGGGACGACACGATCACCGGCCGGCGACGGCGCTCGTCGCGGAGGTCGCCACCACGGGGGTGTCGAGCGCGACGACCGCCGGAGTGCCGGCCCGGGAAGGGGTGACGAGCACGTCGGGGAACAGGCCGAGGCCGATGGTGACGAGGGCACAGACGCCGAGGGCGATCCCGGCGGGAACGGGCACCGGGATGCGGTCACGACGCGGTACCTCGGCGCCGTCGTCCCCGTCGTCCCCGCCGACGAACATGGCCACGATGATCCGCAGGTAGAGGAAGATCGAGATCACGGCCGACACCATGCCGATGATGGCCAGCGGCAGCGCGTGCGCGTCGGCGGCCGAGGTGACGGCATAGAACTTGGCGAAGAACCCGGCGGTGAACGGGATCCCGGCCTGCCCCAGCAGCAGGACGAGGAAGACGACGGCGAGGAACGGACTGCGTCGGGACAGGCCGCGGTAGTCGCGCAGGTCGGTCAGTTCGGTCCCCCGACCCACCAGCGACACCACCCCGAACGAACCGGCCACCATGAACGTGTAGACGGCCACGTAGAACAGCACGGCGGCGACGCCGTAGGACGTGTTCGCCTCGATGGCCATGAGGATGAAGCCGGCGTGCGAGATCGACGAGTACGCCAGCATGCGCTTCACGTTGCTCTGCACGATGGCCAACAGGGCACCGACGACCATCGACAGGATGGCGATGGCGTAGACGATGGGCTTCCACGTCGACGCGTAGTTGGAGAACACGAGCACGAACACCCGCACCAGCCCGGCAGCCGCCGCCACCTTCACACCGGCCGACATCCACACGACGGACGGCCCCGGAGAACCGTCGTAGACATCGGGGCTCCAGGTGTGGAAGGGGACGGCGCCGATCTTGAAGGCCAGTCCCAACAGCACGAGCACGAGACCGAGCAGCAGCAGACCGTTGTGCTCGGGGACCACCGCCGACATGAAGTCCTTGATGGCGATGAAGTTGGTCGATCCGGTGGCGCCGTAGAGCAGGGCGATGCCGTACAGGAGGAAGGCCGAGGCGAAGCCGCCGAGGATGAAGTACTTGAGACCCGACTCCTGGGACTGGGCTCGTCGCAGGTTCATGCCGGCCAGCACGTAGACCGCGATGGACAGCGTCTCGAGACCGATGAACAGCACCACGAGGTCATTGGCCAGGGCCATCATCACGCCGCCGGAAGCCGACAGCAGCACGAGCACGTAGAAGGACGGGCCCTCCATCTGCTGGGCCCGCAGGTAGGACGGGGCGATGAGCGCGGCGAGGGCGACGCCGACGCACAGCACCACCGTGATGAACAGACCGAACCCGTCGACGCCGACGGCGCCGGCGACGGTGGAGAAGGGACCGACCTGCGCGTGATCGACGCCGATCCACATGATGGCGTTCCATCCCTGCACCCGGGCCCACACCGGGACCACGGCGACCCCTGCGGCCACGGCCAGCACGAAGGTGGCCCACGGGTAGAAGTGGCGAGCGACCCGCGGCCGCAGGAACGACGACGCGGTGAGCATGAGGAGACCGCCGACCAGCAGGAACAGCAGCGGGAGGAGCGCGGTCCACTCGATGGAGGGCCCGGCGAGGCGGACCATGTCGTCGACGCCGGCGGCGGAACGGGCGAGTGTGTCGTCGATCGGCATCAGTTCCCCCCTCCGTGCGACGCGGGGTGCGTCTCACCGGCGTCGACCGGGAGCAGCAGCGAGGACCCGCCCTGCGTGACCGGTTCGCGGTAACGCTCGACCTGGACCTCCATGCGGTCGACGATGCGCCGGACCGAGGGCTCGGCCCGTTCGAGGACGGGCTTCGGGTAGACGCCGAGGAACACGATGAGGGCGACGAGGGGGATGATGGGCAGTCGCTCGGCCCAGGTGAGGTCGGGAACGGCGGCGTTGACCTCGTCGGGTTCACCCTGGAACACGCGCTGATAGGCCCACAACAGGTAGAGCGCAGCGAAGATGACGCCGGCCGCCGCCACCACCGCCCACCAGCGATGGGCGATGAAGGTGCCGAGGAGGGCGAGGAACTCGCCGACGAAGCCGTTGAGCCCCGGCACACCGATCGACGCCAGCATGGCCAAGGTGAACACGCCGGCGAACACCGGGGCGGCCGTGGCGATGCCACGAAGTGCAGCGATCTCGTAGGTGTGACGCCGGGTGTAGAGGTATCCGAGGAGGATGAACAACAGACCGGTGGTGATGCCGTGGTTGACCATGACCAGCACCGAACCCTGGATCCCCTCGGTGTTGAGGGCGAACAGACCGAGCAGCGCGAAGCCCATGTGCGAGACCGACGAGTAGGCCACCAGTCGCTTGAGGTTGCGCTGCATGGCCGCCACGATCGCCCCGTACACGATTCCTATTGCGGCGATGGTCAGCATGACCGGCGCGAACCACACCGTGGCCTCGGGGAACAGTTCGAGCCCGAAGCGCAGGAACCCGTAGGTGCCCAGCTTGAGGAGGATGCCCGCCAGATCGATCGAACCGGCCGTCGGCGCCTCGGTGTGGGCATCGGGCAACCACGTGTGGAACGGGAAGGCCGGGACCTTGACGGCGAAGGCGATGGCGAATCCGAGGAAGAGCCAGCGGGCCGTGCCCTCGGCCAGGTTGTCGGAGGCGATGATCTTGAGGAAGTCGAACGAGACCGTCCCCCCGTCACCGGCCTTGGCCAGGACGGCCAGCGCCACGATCGACACCAGCATGAAGGCCGAGCCCAGCGCGGTGAACAGCAGGAACTTCGTGGCCGCATAGACGCGACGCCCATGGCCCCACTTGGCGATGAGGAAGTACAGCGGGACGAGCGTCACCTCGAACATGAGGAAGAACAGGAAGGTGTCGAGGGCGAGGAACGCACCCATGCAACCGGCCATCAGCAACGTGAGCCACGCGTAGTACCCCTTGGGGTCCTTCTCGGGCTTGGCCGCGAACAGGGCGATCGGGAAGATCACGCCGGTCAGCACCACGAGGAACAGCGACACCCCGTCGACACCGAGGAAGAACTTGATGTCGAAGGCCGACACCCAGTCCTGGGTGACGGTGAACTGGTACCCCGGATCACCGACGTCGAACTGCGCGAGCACGGCGATGCTGAGCGCGCCGGCGATCAGGCTGGAGACGATCGCCACCAATCGGGCGAGGTCCGGACGGGTACGGGGCAGGATGGCGATGAGTGCCGCACCCACCATGGGCACGAACACCAGCGCGGGCAGGACGGGGAACGTCCCGGCCGATTCGGCGGCGAACACGGCCGCCATCAGAACGACACCTGCGTGAGCACGAAGGCCACCATCAGCGCGGCGCCCACACCGATCAACAGTGCGTACCAGCGGACGTACCCGTTCTCGATCGTGCGCAGTCGGGCCGCTCCCCCACGGGTGGCGCGGGCCACGCCGTTCACCGCACCGTCGATCACGACACGGTCGAAGGTGGCGATGGCATCGAACCCGCGTCGGCCGAGACCACCCACGAACGCCGTGATCCCCTTGTCGTAGTACCAACCCTCGGCGAACAGTCGGGGCTCGAACCACCGGGCCCTGAGACGGGGCCGCAGGTAGGTGAAGTAGGCGACGACGATGCTGCCGACGGCAACCACGGTCGACAGCACGAGCTCGAAGGTCAATTTGGCGCCGGACAGCTCGAAGTGGGCCTCGTTGGCCCCGACCACCGGCTCCAGCCAGCGGCCCAGGAACTGCAACTGGTCGGTGAAGGGGAGGTTGAGCACGCCGAGGACGGCGGCCAGGAATCCGAGGACGACCAACGGGATGGTCATGCTCGGTGGCGACTCGTGCGGGTGGAAGTCGCCACCCAACGGATCGGTTCCACCGGTCGCGCCGTCCGCCGCGTGGTCATCGCCATGGTCGTCACCGTGTCCGTGCACGGTGGTGGAGGCTCCGACCTCGGCGAAGGCGGCGACCGACTCGGGGGTGTCGCCCCACCGTGCCGGGCCGAAGAAGACCTTGAACACGAGTCGGCTCATGTAGAAGGCGGTCATCGCCGCGGTGAGCAGACCGACGATGTAGAGCAGGACGTTCTTGTGCAGCGCGTAGGAGAGCACGTCGTCCTTCGACCAGAAGCCGGAGAAGGGGATGACGCCGGCGATGGCCAACCACGACACGAGGAACGTGATGGCGGTGACGGGCATCCACTTCCGCAGGCCGCCCATGCGCCGCATGTCCTGCTCACCGTGCATCCCGTGGATGACCGATCCGGCGCCCAGGAACAGGCAGGCCTTGAAGGCGGCGTGGGTGATCATGTGGAACAGCCCGGCCGCATAGCCGGCCACGCCCACGGCGAGGAACATGTAGCCGATCTGGCTGATGGTCGAGTAGGCCAACACCTTCTTGATGTCGTTCTGGGCCATGGCGATCGTGGCCGCCAGGAAGGCGGTCGCGACACCGATGATGGCGATCGTCATGGGGAGCCAGGAGTACGAGGCGGCGAGGATCGGATTGATCCGGATGAGCACGTACACACCCGCAGTGACCATGGTGGCCGCGTGGATGAGCGCCGAGACGGGCGTCGGACCGGCCATGGCGTCGGGCAACCAGATGTAGAGCGGGATCTGCGCCGACTTGCCCACGGCACCGACGAGGATCATCAGCCCGATGAAGGTGGCCGTCGACGCCGCCAGTCCCGGGGCCAACGGGAGGAACTCGGTGTAGGTCACGGTGCCGAAGACGAAGAAGGTCAGGAAGATGCCGATCATGAAGCCCCAGTCACCGACGCGGTTGGTGATGAAGGCCTTCTTGCCGGCCGACGCGTTGGCGTCCTTCTGGAACCAGAACGAGATCAGGAAGTACGAACAGGTGCCGACTCCCTCCCATCCGAGGAAGGTGAGGACGAGGTTGTCACCGAGCACCAGCACCGCCATCGAGGCGACGAAGAGGTTCAGGTAGGTGAAGAAGCGGGCGAACCGTTCGTCACCGTGCATGTAGCCGATCGAGTAGAGGTGGATCAGTGCGCTGATCCCGGTGATGAACAGGATCATGGCCATCGACAGCGGGTCGAGGAGGAAGCCGACACCGACCTGCAACTTCCCGGCCGGGATCCAGTCGAACAGTTGCAGTTCGTAGGTGTGCTCGGGCTCGTTCCACAGCCCGATGAACGTGATGACCGCGACGACGAAGGAGAGGGCCACCGTGGCGGTGCCGATCCACCCGGCCCGGGGCTCGCCGATGCGCTTGCCGAGGAACAGCAGGAGCAGGAAGCCCGCCAACGGGAGCGCGGGAATGAGCCAGACGAGTTCGACCACGACCTACCCCCTCAGGACCTTCACGTCATCGGCCGTGAAGCCGGGACGGCGACGGGCCACGGCGACCACGAGGCCCAGGCCCACCACGACCTCGGCCGCGGCGATGACCAGCACGAACAGCACGATCACCTGTCCGGCGATGTCGTCCAGCGCGCTGGCGAAGGCCACGAAGGAGATGTTCACGGCGTTGAGCATCAACTCGAGACACATGATCATCACCAGCGGGTTGCGGCGGATGAGCAGACCCACGGCGCCGATGGCGAAGAGGATGGCCGAGAGCATGAGGTAGGCGACCGACAGATCCGATCCCATCAGTGACCGGCCTCCTCGGGAACCGCGGTGAGCGGGGCGTCGCCCATGTCGGTCATGGACTCGGGATCGGGGATCGACTCGACGTCGGTCGGACGACGGGCGAGGGCCACGGCGCCGACGACGGCGATGGTGAGGAGGGCAGCGGTGATCTCCAGGGCGAACACCCAGGTGGTGAACAGCTGTCGGCCGATCTGGGCGATGTTGTTGGAGGCCGACGAGATGGCGTCGGTCGTGGTCTCGGCCCCGGTGATGATCGAGTCGCGACCGACGACGATGACGAGGAGGATCCCGCCGAGGAACAGCAGTCCCACCAGTCCGGCCAGCAGACGCTGACCGACGATCGGCTCGGTCTCGAGGTCGTCGGAGGTGTCGACCCCGAGCAGCATCATGACGAAGAGGATGAGCACGACGATGGCGCCGGTGTAGACGATCACCTGCACGACGGCGAGGAACTGCGCGCCCATGTTGAGGAAGAGCACGGCCACGCCGAACAGCGTGGCCACCAGACTCAGGGCCGCGTGCACCGGATTGCGCGAGGCCACGACGCCGAGGCCACCGGCCAGCACCACGAGGGCGCACACGATGAAGACCGCTGTCTCCATGCTCAGTGGGCTCCGTGTCCGTGATCGTCGTGATCGTCGTGACCGTGGTCGTCGTCGCCGTGGTCTCCGTGCTCGTCGATCGTGGTCGGCGGGCCGCTCACGGCGTCCTTGCGCTCCTGGTCGGCCTCGGGGGCGCGCACGCCGTAGCCCAGTTCGCCATTCCAACCGACGACGCCCTCGTAGGCGGCCGAACCCGATGGTGAGGTCGCCCGCATCCACGCCGAGGTGAGGAGATCCTCTCCCTCGCGCCAGTCCTCCCAGGGCTGCTGGCGCGGTCGACCCTCGTCGTCCACCACGAGTTCGGCCTTGGTGTAGATGGCGTCCTCGCGGTTGGTGAACGAGAACTCGAACATCTTCGACTCGGTGATCGCCTGGGTGGGACAGGCCTCGACGCAGAGATCGCAGTGGATGCAGCGCAGATAGTTGATCTCGTAGACGAAACCGAACCGTTCGCCGGGTGACACCGGTTCGTCGACGGGGTTGTCGGCGCCGCGAACGAAGATGCACCGGGCCGGACACACGCCGGCGCACAGTTCACACCCGATGCACTTCTCCATTCCGTCCTCGTAGCGATTCAGGACGTGGCGACCGTGCACCCGCGCCGGCTTCGGCGCCTTCTGGGCCGGGTACTGCGTCGTGACCCGGCGCTTGCGACCGACCTGACGCAACGACACGAGGAATCCACCGAGATACCCCATCAGTCGACCACCCCTTCCAGACGCCGGGCCCGCGACGTGGCGACGGCGGCCTTGAGCAACAGGTAGCCCACCAGTCCGATCGCTCCACCGATGGCGATGGTGACGAAGCCGTTCCAGCCCTGGTCACGGGCCACCCAGAACGTGGCCAGGAGGAGCAACCAGCCGAGCGACAGCGGGATGAGCACCTTCCATCCGAGATCCATGAGTTGGTCGTAGCGGACCCGGGGCACGGTGCCGCGGATCCACACGAACACGAACAGCAGGACGAGCACCTTGACGAGGAACCAGATGACGCCCCACAGCCACCCCGGTCCGATGAGGGCCGGACCCGCAGGACCGCCGAGGAACAACGTCACGATGAGGGCGGCCATCGTCACCGAGTTCATGAACTCGGCGACGAAGAACAGGGCGAACCGGATCGACGAGTACTCCGTGTGATAGCTGCCGACCAGTTCCTGCTCGGCCTCCACCAGATCGAACGGCGGTCGGTTCAGTTCGGCCTGGCTGGCGAGGAAGAACACGACGAAGGGGACGAAGCCCGTGGCGATGAGGTTCCAGTCCGGGACGAACCCCCATCCGGAGCCGGCCTGCGACATCACGATGCCGTGGGTGCTGAGCGTTCCCGAGGTGAGCACCACTGCGCACACCGACAGTCCCAGCGCCGCCTCGTAGGAGATCATCTGGGCCGACGCCCGCACCGAACCGATGAGCGGGTACTTCGAACCCGACGACCAGCCGGCCAACATCACCCCGTAGACCGCCACCGAGGACATGGCCAGCGCGAACAGGATGCCGATCGCCGGATCGGCGAGCTGCAGATAGGTGGTGTGGCCGAACAGTTCCACCGACCCGTCGCCACCGTTGGAGAAGTCGCCACCGAAGGGCACGATGCTGAACAACAGGAAGGCGGGCACGACCGACAGCAGCGGGGCCAGCACGAACACCCTCCGATCGGCACGCTCCGGGACCAGATCCTCCTTGAAGAAGAACTTGATGCCGTCGGCCAGCGTCTGGAGGATGCCGAAGGGGCCGGCCGTGTTGGGGCCGATGCGGTTCTGGAAATCACTGATGACCTTGCGCTCGAACCAGATCATCAACTGGGTGGCGACGAGCAACAGCGCGAACACCACGACGACCTTGCCCAGCACGATGAGCACCACGGCGAGGTCGACGTTGCCGGCGAGAAGGGGATCACCTCCGAACACCGTGCGCACCTCCCCCGGTCGTCATGACGCCACCTCGATGGCGACGTCGGTGACCACGGCACCGTCGAGCAGGTCGGAGACCCGACCATCGGCCTGGTTCACGACCATCGCCGCCGCCCCGGCCGGCACTCCCGGATCGACCGACAGCGTCACCGTCAGCGCCGAGCGCGCCGAACGCACCGTGACCCGGGCGCCATCGGCCAGTCCGAGTCGGTGGGCGTCGGCCGGGTTGAGTCGCACGCCGGAACCGGGGGCCAGGTCGCGCAGCACCGGGGCGGCCTGCACCAACGTGCCCAGGTCGTAGAGACGGCGGGTCGCCAGCAGCCGGAGTCGATCACCGGCCGCTGCCGGCACCGACGGGACATCGACGGGCGTAGCGCGCACCGGCGCCGGGAGTCCCTCGATCGATCCGAGACCTTCGAGGGGCACCAGCACGCCATCGGGCGCGCCCTCACCGAGTCGGACGTCGAGTCCGAGGTGCGAGGGTGCCACTGCCGACAGTTCGACCAGCACGTCGGTGAAGCTGGTGTAGCCGAGATCGGTACCGAGGCGGGCGCCGAGTTCGGAGGCCAGCATCCAGTCGGGACGGGTCGTTCCCACCGGGGTGACGCGCTGGCTCAGCACGCTCACCCGACCCTCGAGGTTCGTGGTGGTCCCTGCCTTCTCGGCGAAGCCGGCGGCAGCGAGCACCACATGGGCCCGGCGGCTGGACTCGTTGAGGAAGGTGTCGACGGCGAGGATGGTGCCGGCCCCGGCGAGCGCTCGTTCGGCCAGGTCACGATCGGGGAAGTCGGCCAGCGGATCGGCACCCAGCAGCACGAGTACATCGAGGCGTCCGTCGGCCGCTGCCTGCAGGATGCCGGCGGTGTCGAGGCCGCGCTGCTGCGGCACACCGGGCCACCGGGAGGAGAACCACCCGCGGGCGTCGTCGAGTGCCACCCGTCCCGGGAGCAGGCCGGGGGCCAGGCCCATGTCGAGCGCACCGAGGACGTTGGCCCGGCGCAGGGCGGGAAGGAACGTGGTGTCGGGTCGGGCCGCCAGCACGGCCGACGCGGCGGCGAGTGGCATGTCGGCCGACTCGGCCACCGAGGCGCGGCCCACCACGACGGTGAGAGGACCGCGGGCGTCGACCAGCGCGAGCCGAGCCGCCTCCAACCGGTCGGCGTCGACGCCACCGATGGCCCGATCGACGGGGTCGGTACCGAGGATGGCCTGCACCACGGCTGCCGTCTCGCCCGGCTGCGGGTGCACCGAGACCCGGCACAGTGACGTGAGTCCTGAGGACCGCGGCGCCACCTCGACCAGGGTGACCCTGTCGTTCTCGGCGGCATGGCGCAGTCGGAGGAACAGGACGGGCAGTTCCTCCTTGACATCGGGACCGAGGACGAGGACGGTGCCACCGGGAGCACACACCTCGTCGATGGTGGCGCGGGGCAGACCGAGCACGGCCGCCGCGTCGAGACCGTCACCGAGTTGCGCGTCGACGTTGTCGGTGCGCAGGACACCCTTGAACAACTTGGCCCACGCGTAGGCGTCCTCATTGGTGAGGCGGGCGCCGCCGATGACACCGATCGATGCCGGAGTGGCCCGGCGGAGCGCGTCGGTCGCGCGCGACAGCGCGTCGGACCAACGAGCAGGACGCAGCGCATCGCCCTCGCGCACGAGCGGCTCGGTCAGACGGGCGTCGGAGGAGAGAGCGCCACTGCCGAACCGGCCCTTGTCACACAGCCAACCCCAGTTCACCGGATCGATGTCGACGCCGTTGAAGCGCTGCACCTGATCACGGGACGAATCGATGGAGATGCGGCATCCGACCGAACAGCCCTGACAGGTCGACTCGGTCGTCTCCAGATCCCACGGCCGCGCCTTGAAGCGGTAGGTCGAGGCGGTGAGCGCGCCCACCGGGCAGATCTGCAC
>VERC01000016.1 GCA_018882825.1 Acidimicrobiia bacterium
GTCCAGCACGCAGTCGAACCCCGGCAGCACGCCCTCATAGGTCGAAAGTCGCGGATCGTCGGGGGCGACGGTGCGCGGATCGATGGCCTGGTCCGTGTAGCCGAACAGCGCCGGCTCGTACCCGACCCGTCGGGCCATGCGGGCGATGTTGTCGAAGCGATCGTCGAGTGGTGCGCCGTTGAACACCACCCGGTTGTTGAACTGGTACGTGCCCGTGTAGAGCGCGGCCCGACCCGGTGCGCACGGCGCCGACTGGCTGTAGTGACGGGAGAAGCGCACCCCCTCGGCCGCCAGTTCATCGATGGCGGGCGTACGCGCCACCCGATGCCCGGCACACGACAACGAATCGGCCCGGAACTGGTCCACGGTGACCAACAGGACGTTCATCACCGGATCGTCGATCGCCACGGGCGGAGCGTAGGCCTCCGGTGTGCCGACGACGGAACGGTAGCGTCACGGCGATGAGTGCCATCCAGTCGTCCGAAGCCGACCGGGCATTGATCGACGCGTTCAAGGCCGACGGCTGGGTGCTCACCGAACCGTTCGCCCCCGACACCGTCGCCGCCCTGACCGACTGGGTCGCCGAGGTGGCGGCCATGGACGACCGGGTGCTCCACCACCGGGAGCGGACCGATGCGGGCGTGCAGTTGTGCCGCACCGAGGACTTCGTCCCCCACCATGACGCGTTGGCCCGTCTGCTGACCGAGGGTCGACTCCCGGCGATCGCCTCGATCCTGCTCGGCGAACCGGCGGTGCTCTACAAGGAGAAGATCAACTACAAGTTGGCCGGCGGCGCCGGTTTCTCCGCCCATCAGGACGCGCCCGCCTACCGGTTCGTCGACGTGCACCTGTCGTGTCTCGTCGCCGTCGACGACACCGATCTCGACAACGGGTGTCTCGAGGTGGTCTCCGGCGCTCACGACCGCATCCATCCGATGGACGAACGTGGCTGCATCCGGAGCGATGTCGTCGAGTCATTCGACTGGCGACCCGTTCCCGTGCGGGCCGGTCAGGTCCTGTGGTTCGACTCCCGCACACCGCACCGCAGCGGCCCCAATCGCTCGTCCCGCGCCCGTCGGGCCCTCTACCCGACCTACAACGCGGCCCGGGCCGGGGATCTGCGCGACGCCTACTACGAGCGCAAACGCGCCGAATTCGCCGCCTCCGGAGGTGCCCGCATCTCGTTGATCGGCGACTTCGAAGGCGAGGTCGTGTGACGCCGCTGACCTCGATCGACGACGTGCTGGCCTTGTTCGAGGCCCACGGCGACGATCGCTACGACGAGGAACTGTCTCAGCGCGACCACGCGCGACAGACCGCGGCACTGGCCCTGGCCGCCGGTGCCGATGACGCGCTCGTGGTGGCGGCCCTGCTCCACGACATCGGTCACCTGCTCGACCTCGCCGCCGGAGGTACCGCCGACGTACCCCGTCTTGCCCACCACGAGCGGGTCGGGGCCATCGCGCTGTCGGAGCTGTTCGACGAGTCGGTGACGGCCCCGATCGCACTGCACGTCGAGGCGAAGCGCTACCTCACTGCAGTCGACCCCGACCTGGTCGATCGGTTGTCGAACGGTTCACGGACCAGCCTCGGGCGGCAGGGCGGACCGATGGACGAGACCGAGCTCGAGCACTTCCGCACCCGGCGATGGTTCGCCGAAGCCTGCGCGCTGCGCCGATGGGACGACGACGGCAAGGTCGACGGTCTCGTCGTGCCGCCGCTGTCGGCCCACCGATCCACCCTCGAACGGGTGGCGCGGCCTCAGCCGTAGTTCCAGTCGCGCACCGGCGGCTCGGTGTACTCGATGCTCTGCACGTCGAACCAGATCGGCAGCAGGTGCTTGACGTAGAAGGCATGGACCGTGCTCGACGGATTGACGAGGTCCTCGTACACCTTCAGCCGGATCTCGGGCTCGGCCTGCTGCCGAGTGCGGATGCGCTCACAGAGTTCGTCGACCTCCGCCCGTGACGGCTGCAGCAGACCGAGATGGTCGTACCCGGGCGAGGACATGGGCTCGGGACTCTCGGCCAGCAGGATGAACTGGGTGGCGCGTTCGTCGAGCAGCATCAACAGCGCGTTCTGTCCGAGGATCTCGGTGTCGCGACACACCCAGCCGAACACCTCGCCGTAGAACGACCGCACCCGGTCGCGAAACTCCTCGGTGAGCGTGCCGGGAGCGAACGTCAGCTCCATGTGGTTGAAACGCATCATGGGGAGACTCCCCCTCGGTGTCCGGTCGCCAGTTGCGCGGCACCGGTGATGACGGGCAGATCACGCGGATGGACGGGGCCCGGAGCCGCCGCCACCACTGCGGGGATGGCGTTCACACACCGGTTGGCCGCCGTGGCGTTGCCGCCCCCCGCCGCTCCCGGTTCACCCGGTTCGGTGCCGTGCACCACGACCTCGAGGTGCGGGTGGCCATTCAGTTCCACCCGGTGCTCACCGCCGGGCATCACCGGACGCGGCCAGTCCGGGGCGCACTCGTCGTCGATGCGGGTGACGTGCTCCATCACCAGCAGCGGATGACCGTCCACGATGCCGGTCACCTGGAAACGGAACGCGCCGAGGGTTCCCTCCTCGAACTCGCCCATTCCGGGCACGTCGATGGTGCGAGTCAACGGCCGGCGCTCGACCTCGGTCTCGATCCGCTCGACCTCCACTCCGAGCAGGTCGGCCAGCACCCGCACCATGGGTGCCCACACCATGAGCAGCGACTGCTCCTGCAACATCTGGGGCAACACGTCCATCGGTCCGCCGAGTCCGATCACGTTGCGCACCACGTCGGGCGCGTCGTACAGCGCGTAGTTGAAGACCTCCTGCACGCGGATCTCGGTGATCCCGGCGCCGACGCCGCTGACCAGGGCCGGGAGGATGTCGAGGGCCCAGCCCGGATCGATGCCGGACACGAACACCGACGCGCCGCCCGCCTCCCATGCCGGCTGCAGCAGACCGAGCAGTTCGGTCGGCGCGCTGGGCGGATGGAGCAGGGGGTAGAAGGAGGTCGAGACCACGTTGCGTCCGGCCCGCAGCAGACGTTCGAGATCGAGGTAGGCCTCCATCGGACGGGTGTCGGCGGTGGCGGCGTACACGACGCAGTCCACTCCTTCGGCGAAGGCGATCGACGTGTCGTCGGTGGCCGTCACCCCCAACGGACCGATGCCGGCCAGCTCTCCCGCGTCACGGCCGACCTTGTCCGGGTTGGCCACGACCACTCCGAGCAGCTCGAGGTCGCGGTGCGCCGCCACCGCCCTGATCGCCGGTCGGCCGACGTTGCCCGTGCCCCACACCACCACACCGAGAGTCATGGTCCGACCCTAGCCAGCGACCTCCGGCGCCGCCCCGCCCGCCGTGATCTGCCATGATGCGCCGACGTCGGACCGTCCGCACCAGGAGGAGCCATGCCCACCGATCAGTACGTCGAACAGGCGTGGGAGACACCCACCCACGAGGAGATCGTCGGCCTCACCAAGAGTCACGTCGAGGCCATGGAGGCGCTCGACATCGACGAGGTGTGGGTGCAGGCGGGCATGCACCACGTGATGCTCCGCACCATCGGCCGCAAGTCCGGCAACGAGCACAAGATCGCCCTGCCGTTCTGGCGCGATCCCGACGGAGTGCGCGTCGTGGTGGCCTCCTACGCCGGCCACGAGAAGCACCCGGCGTGGTTCCTCAACCTGCGCGACCGCGACGTCAATCCGGAGATCTTCGTGAAGGTCCAGAACGGCGCGTTCTGGTCGGTGCCCGACATCCTCGACGAGGGACCCGAGCACGACCGCATCTGGGAACTGCTGTGCGAGGACCGCGCCTGGTACCGCGACTACCAGACGCGCTGCAACCGCACGATCCCGCTGGTGCGACTGCCGGAGACGCGTCCGGCCTGACTCAGCAGCCGTCGATGTCGCACGCACCGCCCCCGGGATCGGGGGCGGTGTCGCGTGCATCACCCTCGAGCCCATTGGCGTCCCGTTCGGCCACCGCCCGTTCCAGCACCTGCAGCATCGTGTCCGTCGACTGGGCCCCGGCCACCGCGTAGCGCCGGTCGACGACGAAGAAGGGCACGCCCGTCACCTGCAGCGACGCCGCCATGGCCTCATCGGTGCGGACCTCCTCGGCGAACGAGTCGGTGGTCAGCACCGCCTCCACCTCGTCGGGGTCGAGACCGGCATCGACGGCCAGTCGGGTGACGACCTCGGGCAGGCCGATGGCCTCGCCGTCGACGAAGTAGCCGCGCAGGAACCGGGCCTTGACCTGCGGACCGATGCCGCGGGCATTGCCCAACTGGATCATCCGATGGGCGTCGAACGTGTTGCCGGGCTGGACACGATCGAACCGGAACTCCACACCGGCCTCGACCCCGGCCTGCACCACCCGGTCGACCATCGCCTGCGCCTGCTCGGGCGTGGTGCCGTACTTGCGGGCGATCATGCCCACGTAGTCACCGGCCCGGGCCGCCGGCGCGGTGGGATCGAGCTCGTAGCTGTGCCACACCACCTCGACCGGTCGGTCGAAGGCGGCCACGGCCTGCTCGAGGTTGGCCTTGCCGATGGCGCACCACGGGCACACCACATCGGACCACACGTCGACCCGCAGGGGCTCGTTGGCCAGGGCATCGACATCGTGGATCGTGATCATGGGCGCACGTTACCGGCGCCGGTGCGCGCCACACCGAGCGGTCTCCTAGGGTCTGTCGCCATGGACGCCGAGGCCAAGGTCCGGTTGGTGCAACGCTGGTGGGACGAGTTGTGGGGCGGCGACGACCTGTCGATCCTGAGCGAGATCTGCACCGATCCCTACACCCGCCACACCGGACTGGGCACGGAGACGTTGTCGCTGGCCGACTACGAGCGTCGCGTGCGTCAGCAACGTCAGGTCCTGCGCAACGCCACCACCACCATCGATGCACAGGTGGTGGACGGCGACACCGTGTGGACGCGGGCCACCAGTCGCGGCGTCGACTTCACCGCCATCGACAAGTCGGTGATGACGTGGATCACCGTCCACCGCATCGAGGGTGACCGCATCGCCGAGGTGTGGGTGTCGAACCTGCCCGGCGTCGAGTGGGGGAACTGACCACCCTCAACCGAAGTCGAGGGCCAGTTCGATGGGTCGCAGGTGCCGCCGCCGGACGGCGAACACGACCATGATGAGCGCGGCGGCCAGTCCCATGAGCGCGAGGGTCGAGCGCAGTCCGATGGCATCGGCCAGCGCACCGAGCGGATAGGAGACGATGCCGTTGCCACTGAACGCCAGCATGACGATCGACTGCACGCGTCCGTGGTACTCGAACGCGCTTAGGTTCAGCAGCAACGAGTTGGAGATCGACTGGAACGACAGCGACATGCCACCAGCGATGGCGACCATCACGATGGCCACGCCGAACGTGGGTGACAGCGCGATCGCCACCACCGAGGCGGCGAAGCCGAAACCGAACAGCACCACTGCCCGCCACGGATCGTGATGGCCGCTGCGTCGGGCGACGAACAGGCCGGCAACCAGCGCGCCGGCGGCCGACACCGCCGAGAGCAGTCCGTATCCGGCCGCCCCACGGTCGAACATGCCCGCCGCCACCGAGGGCAGGAACGTCATGAACGGGTACACGCAGATGATCACGCCCAACGAGGTGAGCAACAGCAGTCGGAGATCGGGCCGTGAGCGCACGTAGCGCACACCATCGGCGATCTCCTGCAGCGGCGTGGTGTCGATGTCGGCGGCACGACGACGGGCCAGCGGGAGCGTGAACGTCATGAGGATCCCCACCACGAGGATGGAGGAGCTGACGAGGTAGATGGCCTCCATCCCCCAGATGAAGGCACCGATGACCATGCCGGCGATGGTCGGACCGATGACCCGCATGCCCTCGGCACTCATGCCACTCAGCACGATGGCGTTCGACAGGTTGCGTCCGGGCACCAGTTCCGCGGTGTAGGCCATGCGGGCCGGAGCGAACAACGAGAAGGCCGCAGCCTGCAGCGCGCTTGACACCAGCAGCATCCAGTACTCGACCGAATCGAGCACGAGTTCGACACCGATCCATGTCGACGACACCAGCAGCAGCATCTGGGCGAGGAAGAGCACCGTCCGCTTCTGGAAGCGGTCGGCCACCACCCCACCGAACGGCGTGGCCACCAGCATGGCGACACCGAAGGCCAACATCACGCCACCGAGACCGGCGTTGCTGCCCGTGATCTCGCGGGCCAACCACGCCCGGGCCACCGCTTGGGAGTTGACGGCCAGGAACACGAACATCCCGGCGATCCACATGCGACGGAAGGGCGCCACCTTCAGGGCGGCGAAGGTCGAGTGCGGCGCCACCTCCTCGCCATGGGCGACGCGCGTGTGCTCGACGTCGAGACCCTCGACGAGTTCGGTCCCCAGTTCGGCCGGCCCGATCCCGTCATCCACCCGGCCATGTTGTCAGGCGGCGAGCGGCACCCCCACCGATCCCGCGATCCCCTTCGGCGACTACGGTGCCGGGAGGGGGATCGACATGACCGAGGATGCAACCGGGCCGGAGGCGTCCCCGGTCGACGCCGGGCCGGCCGAGGCGGAGAGCCCCCGACTGACGTGGTCGATGGCCTCGCTGTTCCTGCTCACGGCGCTGATGTCGCTGGGCTACGGCAGTGTCTTCACGCTGCTGGCCGACATCCGCGATCGCTTCGGCTTCACCGACGGGGCCGTCGGGGTGATCGCCTTCGCCGGGCTGTTCTCCGGCGTACTCAGTCAGTTGTTCCTGGCCCGCTTCTCCGATCGCGGCCACGCCGTGAAGATGATGCGCATCGGGATCGCCTTCGCCACCTTCGGGATGGCATGGATGGTGGTGTCCACCGAACTGTGGCAGTGGATCACCGCCCGACTGCTGCTCGGTCTGGGCTCGGGGATGATCGGTCCGGCGATCCGACGGATCATCATCACCCGCGCGCCGCAGCACGTCGGCACCAACCTCGGTCGCCAGACCGCCTTCGACGTCGCCGGTTTCGTCCTCGGCCCGGTGCTGGGCGCCGGACTGGCCCAGGTGTTCGGACTCCGGGCGCCGTTCATCGTGCTCACCGTGGCCTACGCGCTGGCCATCATCCCGGTGGGACGGATCCGCGACAGTGCGGCCTCGGACGCCGTCGCCAAGGGCCGCACCCGGGACCTCCTCCGACTCCCGGCCATGCAATCGGCGCTGCTGTCGGCGGTGTCCTTCTACCTGACCATCGGGATGTTCGAGGCGCTGTGGGCCATCCTCCTGCGCGATCAGGACGCGCCGACCTGGGTGATCGGCGTGACGTTGAGTCTGTTCACGTTGCCGATGGTCGTGTTCGCTCCCCGGGGCGGGAAGGTGGCCCAACGCCGCGGTCCGATCTCGGTGGTGACGATCAGTCTGACCGTCGCGGCCCTCGCCACCTTCGCCTACGGCGTGTCACCTCTGTGGTTGATCATCCTCTTCTCGGGCATCCACGCCGTCGCCGATGCCTTCACCATGCCCGCCAATCAGGTGGCCGTGGCCATCTCCAGTCCGCCGGAGCAACTCGCGGTGGGTCAGGGGCTCCTGGGTGCCATCGGTCTGGCCGTCGCCGCACTGGCCGCACTGATCGGTGCGGCGGTGTACGACGCCTACGGCCGCACGGTGATCTTCACCGCCACGTCCGTCCTCATGCTCGTGTGTCTGTTACTGGCCCGCCAGCGTTGGCGCGCCCGACCGGCACTCGACGACGTGGTCGACGTCGTCGTCTGAGGTCGTCGAGATGGGCGAGTTGCTGTCGAAGGTCCTGCCCCTGTCGCTGGGTGCGGCGATCAGTCCCACCGTCCTGGCCGTGGCCCTGGTGGTCCTCTCCGGTCGACGGGCCGTCGCTCGCGGTGTCACCTATGTGGCCGGTGTGCTGGTCGTCCTCGTCGGTCTGACCGCTCTGGGCCTCTACGGAGTTCGCCAGGCCGCACCGTCGGCCACCACCACCGAGATCGAACGCGCCGTCGATGCCATCGCCGGTGTCCTGCTGTTGCTGTTGGCGCTGGGCACGATCCTGCGCGCCGCCGTGCGCGATCCGGCGGCACCGTCCGAGACGCCCTCGCCCACCGCCGAGGGCCGGCCGAGCCTCGGCGGCGCGTTCGTGCTGGGTGTGGCCATGATGCTGTCGAACTTCTCAACGATCCTGCTCTACCTGCCGGCCATGCACGTGATCAGCACGGCCGAGGTGGCGGACGGCGACAAGGTGCTGGCCGTGGCCGTGGCCTTCGTCGTCACCTCGCTACCGGCGACGGTGCCACTGATCGTCCGCGTCGTCGCCCCGGGCCCGGCCTCGCGCGCCTTCGGCCGACTGCACGGGTGGATCACCCGCAACCAGCGTCGGATCGGCGTGGGCATCGAAGTGCTCTTCGGCGTCTACCTCGTGGTCAAGGCCATCGGTTGAGACCGAGAGCGTTCAGGCCGACCACTCGCGCGACGACTGTCCGTCGGGACCGACCGGAACGTCACCGACGAGGGTGATCCGCTCCATCGAGCGGTGCATGCCCGGTGGCACGTCGGTGGGCACGAGGTGGGCGGTCTGACGGTTGTCCCAGAAGGCGATGCTGCCGGGCTCCCAGCGGAAGCGCACGGTGTGCTCGGCCCGCTTGAGCTCCTCGTAGAGCATGGCCAGGACGTGCCCGCTCTCCTTCCGCGTCAACTCCACGATGTGGCTGGTGAAGTTCGGATTGACGAAGAGCACCTTGTCGCCCGTCTCGGGGATCACCCGCACCACCGGATGGATCGACTTGATCGGAGTGGCCCCGAAGGTGGCGGCCAACGAACTGGGCATCTCTCCTCGCTCGATGGGCAGCACGTTGTGATGCACGGCATGCAACCCGTCGATGAACCGCTGCACCTCGGGCGAGAGCCGCGAATAGGCACGGGCCAGATTCGTCCACTGGGTGTCGCCGCCGTAGGGCGGCACGACCACGGCCCGGAGGATGGACGCCGCCGGCGGGGCCAGCGAGAAGGTGATGTCGGTGTGCCAGTTGCTCTCCACTCGGGGCGGTTGACCGGCATCGTCGCCCTGGTTGCGCGTCGCCCCGCTCACGTTGTCGAGCACCAGGATCTCCGGGTGGTCCGGGTACATCGCCGGGAGGGTCGGGTGCCCCGGGATCAACTCACCGAACTGTCGACCGAAGGCCACGTGCTGGTCCTGATCGAGGAACTGGTCGCGGAAGAACACGACCTTCCACTGGATCAACGTGGCCCGGATCTCGTCGACCACCGCCGGCTCCAGCGGTCGGGTCAGATCGACGCCGAGGATCTCGGCGCCCGTGTACCCGCTCATCGGCCGCACGTCGAGCCCCAGCTCGGCCGCCCTCGTGGTGGTCGTGTCCTCGGCCATGTCGCCCCCTTCGCCGTCAGGCCCGGTCGCGTCCGACACTAGGCCGCCACCTCGGGCGCCGTCCTCGGGACCTTCCCCCCGACCGGTCGCGGAGGTGCTTCACTGGTCACGCCCGCTCTCCGGGAGTACCCATGATCCGCCGTCCCGTCCTCGTCTCCCTGCTCCTCGCCCTCGCGCTCGCCGTCGCTGCCTGCGGCGGAGGCTCTCCGGCGGCCGAGGACACCACGACCACCACGCCGACCCTCCCCCCGACCACGGTCGCTCCCACCACCACGACGACGGTCGATCCCGGCACCCTTCCCCAGACCGACGAGAAGCCCGCAGGGTCGGGCGCCACGTTCGATGCCCGCATGAAGCTGCTGGCCGATGCCATCATCGCCAACGATCCCGACCTCGCCCTGACGACGTTCTTCCCCCTGGCGGCGTACAAGCAGATCAAGGCCATCAACGACCCGGCCTCCGACTGGCAGGGCCGACTCGTCGGGGCGTTCCGGACGGACGTGGCCAAGGCGAACGCCCAACTCGGACCGAATGCCCGAGCGGCGAAGTTCCTCGGCGTGCGCGTGCCCGACACGGCGGTGTGGGTGACGCCCGGTCAGGAGTACAACAAGGGGCCGTACTGGCGGGTCTTCAAGTCACAGATGGACTTCTCGGTCGACGGTCGCACCGTGTCCGTACCGATCGAGTCGATGATCTCGTGGCGCGGTCAGTGGTACGTCGTGCACCTGGGCGCCTTCCGCTGAACGTTCAGCGCTTCGAGCCGGTGGTGCGCTGCCGGTAGGAGGTCATGTACTCGCGGACCTCGGCCGAGGAGTTGAGCAGGTTCTGGTTGCGGGCCTCGAGGGCGATGGCCTGCGTGAGGTTGGTGGCCTCGACGTTGTGCCACAGCACCTCCTTGGTGGTGCGCAGACCGATCGACGTGTAGGCCGCCATGCGTCGGGCGTAGTCGAGCGCCAGTTCGCCGAGGCCGTCGTCGGCGACCACGCGCGACACCAGACCCATGTGGTGGGCCTCGGCCGCGTCGATGTCACGACCCGTGAGCACGAGGTCGAAGGCGTTGGCGTTGCCGATGAGCCGGGGCAACAGGTACGTGATGCCGATGTCGGTGCCCGACAGTCCAGTGCGGATGAAGGCCGAGCAGAACCGGGCCGACTCGGCCGCCACGCGGATGTCGGCCGCGCAGGCCAGCGCCAGTCCCCCACCGAACGCGGGGCCGTTCACCGCCGCCACCACCACCTGGGGCAGGTCACGGATGCGCACGGTGAGATTCGACATGAAGGTCTGGGCGTCGACGTGCACGGGCATGTGACGGTGACCGCCCGGTTCGGGCGGTGCCCCGAAGTCCTTGAGGTCGAGGCCGGCGCAGAACGCCCGGCCGTTGCCGGTGAGCACGACCACCTTGCACTCGGGGTCGGCCGCCAGTTCGTCGAAGGCGTCGTGCAGGTCGACGACCATCCCGAAGGTCAGCGCATTGAGTCGGTCGGGGCGGTCGAGGGCCAACCGGGCGATGTGCGGCTCCGGTCGGGTGAGCTCGACGGTGGAGCTCACTTCGGGATCTCGCTCCACGGCACGTCGGTGTCGACCCGGACGTCACCGGGAAGGCCGAGCACCCGCTCACCGAGGATGTTGCGCATGATCTCGGACGTGCCGCCCTCGATGGTGTTGGCCCGCGAGCGCAGGAAGCGTCCCGTGCGGGTCCCCATCGACTCGGAGCTGCGCGTCATCGGATAGCCCGGCTCGTGCAGCATGCCCTCGGCGCCGAGCAGTTCGACGATCGCCTCGTTGATGCGCTTGGACAGCTCGGCCGATGCCAACTTGCCCACCGAGCCCTCGGGACCCGGACTGCCACCGACCGCGGCCTGCTTGGCCCGGAAGTTGGTGAGGCGCACGATCTCGGCGTCGACCCACAGACCGGCGACCCGATCGCGCCACACCGCGTACTCCGTGGGCGACATCGAATCCCGACGCTCGCGCCATACGCGCACCAACTCGGCGATGGGTCCTGAACCACGCGGCGACGGTCCACCGGCGAGGGCCACGCGCTCGTTCATCAGCGTGGTGATGGCCACACGCCACCCCTCACCCTCCTCACCCAGTCGCAGCGAATCGTCGATCCGCACGTCGGTGAGGAACACCTCGTTGAACTCGGCCTCACCGGTCATCTGGAACAGCGGTCGCACCTCGACGCCCGGCGCGTGCATGTCGAGGACGAAGTACGACAGGCCCTTGTGCTTGGGCACGTCCGGGTTGGTGCGGGTGAGGAGCATGCCGAAGTTGGACACGTGGGCCAGGGTCGTCCACACCTTCTGACCGTTGACCACCCACTCGTCGCCGTCACGCACGGCACGGCTGGGGATACCGGCCACATCGGAACCGTGGGTCGGTTCGGAGAACAACTGGCACCAGATGTCCTCGCCCGTGAAGATCCGACGCAGGTGCTTGTCCTTCAACTCTTCGGACCCGTACATCAGCACCGTGGGCGCACCCATACCGATGCCGATCGGGTTGATGCGCAGGTCGTCGTAGGTCACGCCGTTGTCGCGCAGGATCGCATCGACCACGGCCTGCTGACCGCGACTGCCACCGAGACCTCCCCGTCCCTCGGGGAAGTGGACCATGCCCAATCCGGCGTCGTACTGCGCGCCCCGGAAGGCGAACTGATCGTCGGCGATCGACCGGTTGGCGTCCATGAACTCCTTGGCCCGCCGGGCGAGTTCGTCATCGGTGATCATGGGCACCTCCAGGGATCGGGACCTCCGACGATAACGGCGTCACATGGACGGTGTCGAAGGAGGGCGGTCCGGTACGGTGCCGGAGGGGGGCCGACGATGGACGCCGAGACACTTCACCGCATCCAGTTCGGGCTCACGGCCTCGTTCCACTTCCTGTTCCCGCCCATGTCGCTGGGGCTGGGGCTGGTGCTCATCGTCTTCGGGGTGAGGTCGGTGCGCACCGGCGACCCGAAGTGGCGCCGCCTGTCGATGTTCTGGGTCAAGGTCTACGGACTGGTGTTCTCCATGGGCATCGCCACCGGCATCGTCCAGGAGTTCGAGTTCGGCACCAACTGGTCGGGGTACTCGCGGTTCGTGGGCAACGTGTTCGGGAGCCTCCTCGCCGCCGAGGGGGTGTTCGCCTTCATGCTGGAGGGCGGCTTCCTCGGGCTGATGCTGTTCGGCGGTTCACGACTCGGGAATCGCATGTGGCTGTTCGCCACCACCATGGTCGTCGTCGGGGCCACCTTCAGTGCCACGTGGATCGTGATGGCCAACTCGTGGATGCAGACCCCGGCCGGGTATGAGGTCCGCGATGTGGGTCAGGGACCGCAGGCGTTCATGACCTCGTTCGGCGACGTGGTGTTCACCCGTGCCTCTGTCCCCAACTTCCTGCACGTGCTCGCCGCGTCGTGGATGGTGGGCACGTCGCTCGTGCTCAGCGTCGGAGCCTGGTACCTGCTGCGCGACCGTCACGTGGAACTGGCCCGGACCATGATCCGCGTGGCGCTGCCCATCTTCGCCGTCACCGCCCTCCTGCAGGTGGCGGTGTTCGGAGCCAACGTCGCCATGCGGGTGGCCGACGACCAACCGACCAAGTTGGCGGCGATGGAGGGCCTCTACCAGACGACCGAGTGCGCGCCGATGTACATCCTCGGCTACGCGGACTCGGCCGACCGGACGACGACGGGCCTGCGCATCCCGTGTCTGCTCAGCTTCCTCACCACGCAGGACTTCGACGCGCCCGTCACCGGCCTCGAACAGTCGGCCCCCGTCGATCAGTGGCCGAACGTCGATCTCGTGTTTCAGGTGTACCACCTGATGATCAACCTCGGGATGCTGTTCGCGCTCATCGGCATCGTGGCCTGCGCATTCTGGGCGTGGAAGCGACGACTGTGGCACCAACGCTGGTTGTTGTGGATCCTGGTCGGGTCGATCGGGCTCACCGAACTGGCGACGTTGAGTGGCTGGTGGACTGCGGAATTCGGGCGGCAGCCGTGGATCGTGTGGCAGGTGCTCACCGTGTCCGGCGCGCAGTCACCCAACGTGTCGAGCGCGCAGGTGTGGTTCTCCATCGGGATGTTCGTCGTGCTCTACGCCGTGGTGTTCTACGTGTTCATCCGTCTGCTGGACCGGATCATCAGGAAGGGCCCGCCCGAGGAGATCGACGACATCCCGGTCGAGTCCCTGCCCGACTCGTTCGGTGAGATCTTCCGGCGCCAGTCCCGGACGAGGGTGTGACGATGGATCTGGCCACGCTCTGGTACGTGCTGTTCGTCGCCATCATCGGCGGCTACGTGATCCTCGACGGATTCGACCTCGGGGTCGGGATGCTGCTCCCCGTCGCGGCCCGGACCGACCGGGAGCGTCGCATCCTGCTCAACTCCATCGGGCCCGTGTGGGACGGCAACGAGGTGTGGCTGGTGCTGGGCGGCGGAGCGTTGTTCGCCGCCTTCCCCCTCGTCTACGCCTCGCTTTTCAGCGGCCTCTACATCGCCATGATGCTGGTGCTCCTCGTACTGATCCTGCGCACGGTGGCCATCGAGTTCCGCTCCAAGCGCGACTCGACGGCGTGGCGCTCGACCTGGGACTGGGTGTTCGCGCTGGCGTCGCTGGGCATCACCCTGCTGCTCGGTGTCGCCCTCGGGAACGTGGTGCAGGGGTTCGCCCTCGGTGCCGACGGGGTGATGGATGTGTCGGTGCGCCAACTGCTCGACCCGTATGCCCTGCTGTTCGGCGTCACCGCGCTGGCCATGCTCACCCTGCACGGCGCCATGTTCGGTGTGCTCAAGACCGAGGACGAATTGCAGACGCGACTCCTCGGGTACGTGCCACGCCTGTTCGGCGTGTTCTTCGTGCTCATGACCGCACTCATCGCCTGGACGCTGGGGCGCGACGACCAGTTCGCCCGACACTTCCGCGATCGACCGTGGACGATCGTGTTCCCGGTGCTCGCGCTGGGCGCCGTGGCGATCGCGTGGCGACTCACGCGCGCGGGTCGACATCTGGGTTCCTTCTTCGCCTCGGCGATGATGGTGGCGTCGCTGGTGGCCGCGGTGGCCGCCGGGATGTACCCCGCCATGCTGCGCTCGACCGTCGATCCCGCGTTCGACCTCACCGTCCACAACGCGGCCAGCGCCTCGGAGACGCTCACGGTGATGACGGTGGTGGCCGTCATCGGTCTGCCCTTCGTGTTCCTCTACACCGCCGGCGTGTACTGGTTCTTCCGCGGCAAGGTCGTCCTCGACGACGAGAGCTACTGACCACTGCGGTGACGAACCACCGCACCGCCGTCGCCCCGGTCGCCCCGGTCGATCCGGTCGATCCGGTCGATCCGGTCGATCCGGTCGATCGTGTCACCGCTCATCGCCAACGCCTGGCGATGGCCGCGGCGGCCGGGGCCCAACTGGTGGCAGTCGCCTGGACCGTGGTGTTGGCCCTCACCCTGAGCCGGGCCTTCGATGGGCGATCGATCATCGTCCCGCTCGTGCTCCTCGGCCTGGGACTCGTCCTCCGGGCCGGATTGCGCAGCGTCGCCACCCACTCGGCGGCCGTCGTGAGCGAGTCGGTGCGTCGACGGTCGCGCGCGGCATTGGCCGACGATCTGCTGCGCGGACGGTCGACGTCGGGCGTCGACGCCACGCTGCTCGGCCCCGGGATCGACGCCCTCGACGATCACGTGTGCCGGTACCGACCGGCGCGGGTCACCGCCATGGTCGTGCCGCCGGTGGTCGTCGTGGTCATGGCCGTGCTCGATCCGATCTCCATGGCCATCCTGTTGTTCACCGGCCCGATGCTGATCGCCCTGTTGGCCCTCGTGGGGGCCCGCACCCGGGCGCTGGCCGAACGCCGACTGCACGAACTCGGCCGTCTGCGGCACCTGCATCTCGACATGGTCAGCGGCCTGCCCGTGCTGCGCGTGTTCGGTCGCACCAACGACGGCGCCGCCCGGTTGGGCGAGGCCAGCGAACGCTTCGGTCGCACGACGATGGACGTGCTGCGCACCGCGTTCCAGACCTCGTTGGTCATCGAGTGGGCGGCCACCGCGGCCACCGCGCTGGTGGCGGTGCAGGTCGGTCTCCGTCTGACCGCCGGACATCTCGGCTTCGGTGCCGCGCTGGTCGTGCTGCTCCTGACCCCCGAGTTCTTCGTCCCCCTGCGCAACCTGGCCGCCGAGTACCACGCCGGTCAGACCGGTGAGGCCACACTCACCGCATTGGCGGAACGCACCGCCGGGCGCACGGCCTCGCCGACGACGCCGGAGCGAGTGTCGACGACGCCCACGGCGTCGACACCGGAGTGGTCGTCACCACCGTCCCTCGTCTTCGACGCGGTGACGGTCGATGCCCCCGGGTCCGGCCGCCGGCTGCTCACCGACGCGGCCCTCGAACTGCGATCCGGCGAGACCGTCGCCCTCATCGGACCCAGCGGAATCGGCAAGTCGACGGTGGCCCGCCTCCTCCTCGCCCTGCACCGACCGACGTCGGGCACGGTGCGCGTCGACGGCGAGTCACTCGACGCGCTCGACCCGGAGCAGTGGCGTCGATCGGTCACCTTCGTCACCCAGCGACCGTGTCTGGTGAGCGGCACGATCGCCGACAACATCGCCCTCTCCGCCCCGACGGCGACACACGCCGAGATCGAACACGCCGCCCGGTGCGCCGGTGTCGACGAGTTCGCCGCGGCCCTGCCCCTCGGACTCGACACCGCGGTGGGTGAGCGCGGTACCCGACTCAGCGGTGGTCAACGCCAGCGGGTCGCCATCGCCCGGGCCCTGGTCCGAGAGGCACCAGTGGTGGTGCTCGACGAGTTCACCGCGCACCTCGATCCCGACACCGAGGCGGAGGTCGTCGAGCGGATGGCGGCGTTCCTGTCCCGACGGACGACACTGCTGATCGCCCATCGTCCGGCGTCGGCGTCACTGGCCACGCGCCTCGTCACCATCGACGGCGGCCGCTTCGTCGAGGTCGGACCATGAGCCGGATGCGACCGGCCGCCGAATTGTCACGACGCATCGGTGGGACGCGGCGATGGATCCTCCTGTCGGCGCTGCTCGGCACCGTGACCGTGGGTTCGGGGATCGCCCTGGTGGCCATGTCCACCCATCTGGTCACGATGTCCGAGGTCTACGGCACCGCGGCCACCCTGTCGCTGGTCATCCTCGCCGTCCGCGCCAGCGCGGTGGCACGCGTCGTCGCCCGCTACGTCGACCGTTACCTGGGCCACCTCGGCACCTTCCGGGTGCTCACGAGACTGCGGGTGTGGACGTACTCGTCACTGGTCGACGCCGAGCCGCTGGGTGATGCGGACCACCGTCGGGGCGACGTCGTCGCCGCACTCGTCGACGACGTGGAGACGATGCAGGACCACCTACTGCGCGTCGCCGTGCCGGTGGTGGTGACCGCAGCGGCGTCGATCATCGGTGCGGTGGTCATCGCCCTGATCGATCCGGCGGCATCGCTGGTGTTCCTCGGGGTGTTCACGGTCGTGGCCGTGCTGTCGTGGTCCACCCTGCGTCGGGCGGCCGCCACCGCCGGCCGATCCATGAC
>VERC01000232.1 GCA_018882825.1 Acidimicrobiia bacterium
CATCTGCTCCATGCGGGGCATCCCCAGGGTGGTCACGTTGAGGACCTGGGTCTCACCCCGCTGGAACAGACCCGAACCATGCACCGAGGGAAGGATCGCGACCTCGGACGACAACGGGCGGATGTCCTTGGGGCCGCGGCCGTCGATGCGCATGCCCTCGTTGACGATGCGCGACCGCACGACCGCCTTGGTGACCGAACGGAACGCGGCCTTCAGCTGCTTGTCGGCGCCCTCGACATCGGCGAAGCGAGGTGCCAGTTCGGCGACGAGCCGATCGCGCAACTCGGCCTCGGCGGCGAGGCGCTCGGACTTGTCGACGATGACCTGCGTCCGTGCGATCTCGTCGCGCTTCTCGGCCATGGCGGCGTGGATCTCGTCGGAGTAGTCGAGGCTGACCGAATAGGCCATGGTCTCGGGTCGCCCGACGCGGGCCACGAGCTCGTTCTGGGCGGCGATGGACTGGAGGATGTACTGCTTCGAGGCCTCGAGGCCGCGGGCCAGTTCGGACTCGTCGACCTTGGGGGCGCCGTCCTGCATGGCGGGCCACTGGGCCTCGGTCCCACCGGCCTCGACCATCGAGATGGCGACGTCACCGTTGTCGAGCGCACGGCCGGCGACCACGATCTCGAACTGCGATTCCGATCCCTCCTCGTAGGTGGGGTGCGGGATCCACCGGCCGTCGGCGGTGAAGGCCAGACGGACGGCGCCGATCGGTCCGTCGAACGGGATGCCCGACAGCGTGAGAGCGGCCGAGGCGCCGTTGATGGCGATGACGTCGTGCGGGTTCACGAGATCGGCGGCCAGCACGGTGCCGACGACGTGGACCTCGTTGCGGAACCCGTCGGGGAAGCACGGGCGCAGCGGACGGTCCATCAGACGACAGGTCAGGATCGCCTGGTCGGAGGCCTTGCCCTCACGACGGAAGAACGAACCGGGGATGCGTCCCGCGGCGTACATGCGCTCCTCGATGTCGACGGTGAGCGGGAAGAAGTCGGCACCCTCACGGGCGGACTTGGCCGCCGTGGCGGTGACGAGCATGACCGTGTCGCCGATACGCACCGTCACGGCGCCGTCGGCCTGACCGGCGAGCTTGCCAGTGGAAAAGGTGATGGTCTTGTCGGCATCGCCGGGGATGACGGCGTCGACGGAGATGGCTTCAGCCACGTGAGTCTCCTTGTTGATGCGGAACGGTTCCGCTGGTGGAGGCGACGACGCAGGCAGTTCCCAGTGGTGAACCCCGGATCGGTGATCGACCCGATGCTCACCACCGGCAACTGACGGCATCCGTCGCCGGTGACTGCAGGAGGGGCCGGCACGGTGCCGACCCCCCGGTTCATCGGCGCAAGCCGAGTCTGGCGATGATCGAGCGATAGCGCTCGACATCGTTCTTCTTGACGTAGTCGAGGAGACGACGACGTCGCCCGACGAGCATGAGGAGTCCCCGACGCGAATGGTGATCCTTCTTGTGCGTCTTGAGGTGCTCGGTCAGGTGGTTGATCCGGTCGGTCAACAGCGCGATCTGGACCTCGGGCGACCCGGTGTCGGTCGGGTGCGTCCGGTGGGCGGCGATGGTGTCGGCCTTCGGAGGAAGGTTGGCGGGATCAGAGGACATTGGGTTCCTTGGGATGGGTGTCGGACCCGGCTCCGTGATCCGCTGCCTCCGTCGGGACGACGGGACTGGCGCGATCGGGAGCGGACGTCGGTTCCGCAGGTCACGGACCGACACCGGAAGGGTAGCGGGCACCGGGTCCGGGCCCCAATCGGCCCCCGATGCCCTTCGGGCCCGGGGATAGGGTCGACGGGTCGGCGTCGGGGGACGCCGGGACCGGGGGAACCATGAGCACCACGTCGCGGCCGGCGCCCAAGCGCCTCGACGACCTCGCCGATCCGGAGTTCTCGCCCGAGGCACAGGCCATCATCGAGGGGGCCGCACCCTTCGCCGCCGAGGTGGAGCTCAACCTCGACGCCCTCATGACCCAGGCCTCGACCGCCTGTGGACTGGACGACTTCGGCCCCATGGACTTCACCGAACGGGCCGAACTGCTGCTGTGGTGCCTCGACAACGAGGCCCCGCTGTCTCCGATGGGTCGGATCGGCGCCGCCTCGCTGGTCACCGGCCTGCTCACCAACCGCCTGCTGCTGGCCGACCTGCTGGCCCGTCATCCCGAGATCCGCGACATCCCGATCGCCCGGCCGATGATCATCGCCGGATTGCCCCGCACCGGCACCACGCACCTGCACAACCTCATCTCGGCCGACCCGGCGCTGCGGTCGCTCCCCTACTGGGAATCGCTGCAGCCCGTGCCCCTCCCCGCCGAGGCCGATCTGGCCGGCACCGACGACGATCCCCGACTGGCCCGCACCGAAGGGGGTCTGCAGGTGATGGGTCTGCTCATGCCCGACTTCAACCGGATGCACGAGATGACCACCTGGCACGTGCACGAGGAGATCCAGATCCTGGCCATCGACTTCTCCACGATGCTGTTCGAGACGATGGCGCCCATGCCGACCTGGCGCGACCACTACATGTCGCACGACCAGACCCCGCACTACGAGTACATGCGCACGGTGTTGCAGGCCTGCCAGTTCCTGCGCGGTGGCGATCGGTGGATCCTGAAGTCACCGCAGCACCTCGAACAGTTCGGTCCGCTGCACGCCGTGTTCCCCGACGCGACGTTCCTCGTGACCCACCGCGACCCGATCTCGGTGATGGTGTCGATGGGGACGATGATCGCCTACTCGGCCCGCACGTCCCTTTCGCCGGTCGATCCGCCGGTCTTGGCCAACTACTGGGCCGACCGTCTCGATGACATGCTGAACGCCACGTTGCGCGATCGCGACCTGCTTGGCGCGAACTCGATGGACATCCGGTTCGACGAGTTCATGGCCGACGACGTCGGCACCGTGCGCCGCATCTACGAACTGGCCGGCCAACCGTTCGATGCCGCCGCCGACGCGGCCACCGGCGCCTATCTGGCCACCCACCAACGCGACCGGTTCGGCAAGGTCGTCTACGACGTCGACCAGCTCGGGATCGACGTGCCGACGCGTCGGGCGTCGATGCGGGCCTACAGCGAGCGGTTCGGCATCCCTGACGAACCGTGGTGACGTCCGGACTCAGCCGGCCAGGATGCGCCGACACCGCTCCACATCGGCGCCCATCTGGGCGACGAGGGCATCGACCGAGTCGAACTTCACCTCGGATCGCAGCCATTCGATGAAGCGCACGCGCGCCTCCTGACCGTAGAGGTCGGCCTCGAAGTCGAGGAGGTGCGCCTCCAGGACCGAGGCGTCGGCGTTCTCGTAGAACGTGGGGCGTCGCCCCAGCGAGATGGCGCAGGGACGCTCGACGCCATCGGGGGTGTGATACGTCCCGGCGTAGATGCCGTCGGCGGGCAGGCAGATCTCGGGCGGCACTCCGACATTGGCGGTGCGGAAGCCGAGTTCACGGGCCCGCCCGTCACCGCGACCGACCACCCCGCGCACCTCGTGGGGCCGACCGAGCATGGCGGTCGCCGCCGCCAGGTCACCGTCGCGCAGGGCGGCGCGGATCCGGGTCGACGACACCGAGACCGATGACGGTCGCCCCTCGGCATCGACCAGCTCGTGTCCGATCACCCCGAAACCGAGCACATCGCCCATCCGCTGCAGCAGGGCCACGTTCCCGACCCGTCCGGCGCCGAAGTGGAAGTCGGCGCCGACGGCGACGAGGCGCGCGTCGAGCCGCTCGATGAGGTCCTCGATCACGAACTCCTCGGCGGTCTGGGCCGCCCGCTGGCCGTCGAAGTGGACGACGTACGTGTAGTCGACCCCGGTGTCGGCCAGCAGTTCGAGCTTCTGGTCGAGGTCGGTCAGCAGCAGCGGCGCCGACTCCGGGCGGACGACCGAGGCCGGATGGGTGTCGAAGGTGACG
>VERC01000233.1 GCA_018882825.1 Acidimicrobiia bacterium
CCAGTACCACCGTGGCCGCCGGCACCGGGATCTTGTTGGGATCGGTCGGCGCCGTGTCGGTCATCGCCTCATCGTAGGGGGCTAGGGTGCGGCCGTGGCCAACCACAAGAAGACTCACAAGCCGCGCAAACCGCAGCGGCACCTGCCCAAGGTGGGGACGCCGGCGAACAACTCCTACCGCGTCAAGCACAGTCGCGAGGACGTCCTCGACTTCGGGTTGTGGCATCCCGCCAATCGGCGCACGACCCGTGTGCTCGGCGCGCTGGCCGTGGTGTTCATCGTCGCCATGCTGGTGGCCTTCATCTTCCTGACCTGACGGGTTCGGTCAGAGGGTGCCCACCATCCCACCGTCGACGGGGATGATGGCGGCGTTGACATAGGCGCCGGCCCGGGAGGCGAGGAAGATCGCCGCACCGGCCATGTCGGAGTCGGAGCCGATGCGGCGCAGCGGGATCGACGCGGCGATGGCGTCGCCGGCGACCTCCAGGGTGGCCCGCATCATCCGGCTCTGGAAGGGGCCGGGAGCGATGGCGTTCACGGTGATGTGCTCCGGGCCCAGGCGCTTGGCCATGGCCCGCGTCACCTGGTGCACCGCGGCCTTGGCCGCCGTGTACGAGTAGGTCTCGAGGGTGGGGACGTGGATGCCGTCGACCGATCCGATGTTGATGACCCGCGCCGGATCCTCGGGTGTCGCCGCAGCGCGCAGGGCCCCGTGGAGGAAGCGTGTGAGGTGGAACACACCCTTCACGTTCAGATCCATCACCCGGTTCCATGCGGCGTCGTCGTGATCGTCGAACGGCGCACCCCAGGTGGCCCCGGCGTTGTTCACGAGGATGTCGAGTCGGCCCCCGGTGACCTCCATCACCTGGCGGGCCAACTCGGCGCAGGCCCCCTCGGTCGACAGGTCGGCGGGGAGCGCGATCGCCGCCGGTCGCTGCTCGAGATCGGTGAATCGACCGGACTCGGCGGCCAGGGCATTCAGTTCGTCGGCCACCTGCGCACACACGTCGGCCTTGCGCGACGAGATGATCACCCGGGCGCCGGACTCGATGAAGCCGGTGGCGATCATCAGTCCGATACCGCTGCTGCCTCCGGTGACGACCGCCGTCTTGCCGGAGATGTCGAAGAGATCGTCGGTGATGCCCATCTCAGTCTGGGGACTGCATGGTCTCGATGAGCAGGTGCTTCGACAGGTCGCCGTACAACGTCGGTCGCATCCTTCGTTCGACGAAACGCCAGGAGCCGTCGACGTTCTCGAACGAGTCGGTGTAGGAGCCGGTGATGATCGGCTGCAGCGGCAGTTCCGGAGTCTGCTGGAACACCGTGAACCGCGAGCGGCACACCGCCGATCGTTCGTCGTCGGCGATCTCGATCAACAGGTTGGTGGTGACGTGGTGCGATCGGGGGGTGCCGTCGTCGTACTTGCGTGTCGTCGCTTCGTAGAGGGCGGTCACGGCCTGCGCGCCCACGGCGATGGGATTGCCGTCGGCGTCGGTGATGGCGCCGTGGGCGAAGAGCGTGCCGATGGCCTCGTAATCGCCGGCGTCGATCGACTCGGCGTAGGTGTAGAGCAGGTTCTCGATGGCTCCCCGATGATCGGTCATGGTCGCAGAACCTAGTTGCCGAGCATCTCGATCGTCGCGGCGTGCAGCAGGTGCTTGTGGGTGCGCAGCACCTCGCGGGACTTCGATGCCAGGGGCCCCACCCACTCCACGGCCGCCGACACCACCTCGTCGGCCGGATGGATCGAGTCGGCGATTCCGGCCGCCAAGGCGTCGGGTCCGGTGAAGCGGTGACCGGTGTTGATGGCCCGGGCGATGGCCGTGCGCGGCAGTCGGGCGAGCAGCAGATGGAGCATGGCCTCGCCCACCGGCAGGCCGAGGTCGAGCTCGGGCATGCACCAGTAGCCCCGATCGGCTCGCATCACGATGCGATCGTGGGCGGCGGTGAGCAGTGCCCCGGCCCCGAAGGCGTGCCCGTTGACTGCGGCCACGGTGAGACAGTCGAGGCCCAGCATCCGGCCCCACAGTCGGTGGAGGCTGCGCAGGAACTCGCGGGACCGGTCCGGGTGGGAGCCGAGCCAGTCGAGGTCGAGTCCGTTCGAATAGAACTTCCCCGTGCCGGTGGTGACGAGCGCCAACGGTCCTTCGGTGGCCGCCACCTCGTCGAGCAGTTCGTGCCAGCGCCGCACCACGTCGAGGTCGAAGCGGTTCTCGCCGGCATCCATGGTGATCACGGCCACGGCGTCGTCGGGACCGGTCCGGGTCAGTTCGAGCATGTGGGCCAGCATGGCACGACGTACCCTTCCCGGCATGGCCGACTATCGCCCCCCGCTGCGCGACGTCGAGTTCGTCCTCGACCACGTCGCCGACCTCGAAGCACTGTGTGAGCTGCCGGCGTATGCGCATCTCGATCCGGACACGGTGAAGGGGGTGCTGGAGGAGAACGCCCGGTTCGTCGCCGAGGTGATCGCGCCGCTCAACCGCGTCGGTGATGTCGAGACGTCGGTGTTCGATCCGGCCACCAACACCGTGCGCACCCCCACCGGCTTCGCCGATGCCTACGCGCAGTACGTGACCGCTGGCTGGGGTGGTGTGCCGTTCCCGGAGGTGTACGACGGCGGTGGGTTCCCGTGGCTCGTCGGCATCGCCATGCAGGAGTACATCTCCTCGGCGAACATGGCGTTCTCCATGGCACCGCTGCTCACGCAGGGTGCGATCGACCTGCTCATGCACCATGGCAGCGAGGAGCAGAAGGAGATCTTCCTCAAGCGCATGGTGACTGGTGAGTGGACCGGAACCATGAATCTGACCGAACCGCAGGCCGGTTCCGACGTCGGGGCGATCCGCACCAAGGCCGTCCCCGCCGACGACGGATCGTGGCGCATCACCGGCACCAAGATCTACATCTCGTTCGGTGAGCACGACATGGCCGACAACATCGTGCACCTCGTTCTGGCGCGCACTCCCGATGCCCCGCCGGGGACGAAGGGGATCTCGTGCTTCATCGTGCCCAAGTTCCTGGTGAACGACGACGGCTCGCTGGGCGCGCGCAACGACGTGAAGGTCGTGTCGATCGAACACAAGATGGGGATCAAGGCCAGTCCCACGTGTGTGATGTCCTACGGCGAAGAGGGAGGAGCGGTCGGGTACCTGATCGGTGAGGCCAATGCCGGCATGCGCTACATGTTCACGATGATGAACAACGCGCGTCTCTCGGTCGGTCTCGAGGGACTGTCGTTGGCCGAGCGGGCCTATCAGGACGCATTGCAGTACGCGCAGGAGCGCCGTCAGGGTCGGGCGCCGGGGCTGCCGGCCCCGGCCGACGGGGGAATGAGTCCGATCATCGATCTTCCCGACGTGCGTCGCATGCTGCTCACCATGCGGGCGATCATCGATGCTCTGCGGGCGATGGTGTACCGCACGGCCACCGGCGTCGACCTGTCGCAGCATCATCCCGACGCCGATGTGCGGGCTCGCGAGCAGGCGCTCGTCGATCTGCTCATCCCGGTGGTCAAGGGTTTCGGCACCGACATGGGCATCGAGGCCACGTCGCTGGCCATCCAGGTGTACGGCGGGATGGGCTACATCGAGGAGTCGGGCGTGCCCCAGCACTACCGCGACGCCCGCATCACCTCGATCTACGAGGGCACGAACGGCATCCAGGCGATGGATCTCGTCGGTCGCAAGTTGCCGATGGCCGGCGGGGCCGTGGTGGCGGAGTGGTTGGCGGGCACCGATGCCGTCATCGATCGGTTGGCGGCGGCCGGTCCGGACTTCGACGTGATCCGCACCAACCTCGTCGACGCGACGCGCTGTGTGCGCACGACGATCGAGTGGTTGACCGAGCACGGTCTGGCCGACGTTCGCAATGCGCTGGCCGGAGCGACGCCGTTCCTCCGCATGTTCTCGTT
>VERC01000234.1 GCA_018882825.1 Acidimicrobiia bacterium
GTGCTCGACCTGGGCCTCGCGTCGGTACCCGAACCGCACCAGGCGATCGACCAGTTCGGACTGCACGGCGTCGACGCCCACCCGCACCACGATCGGTTCGCACTCACCGGGCCGGGGACCGAGCCGCTGCACCAGCGCCCGGATCGGGGCCACCACGACGCGCGGCGCCCGGGCGCGATCGCGGAGTCGCCACAGGACCCGAGACCGCCGACCCATGGTGGTCACCGCGGGACTCACCCGCTCGAAGGGCAGGGTCTCCCACGCGCCGAACAGCTCCACCTCGTCGGGGCCGAGGAACGCGCCGAGGTCGTGCACCAGTCGCTCGGCCTCGGTGGAGGTGGCCACGGCCACCAGGAACGGTCGACGTCCGGACCGGACGACCAGCGAGGCGAGCGAGATCGCCCGTCCCGACTCGACCACGGCGAACGACGCGGCGCGGCGGCCGAGCACCGAGTTCAGCGCGGGTTCGTCATCGAGCAGGGGCAGCAGCGCGGCGAGCGTCATGGGAGCACCAGAGGGTAGTGAGCACCGGCCGCCGCTCCGGCAGTCGATCCGCACTCGACCGGAGCACCGCATCGGGTTGTTGCGGACCGGCCGAGCGAGGGTGTCAACTGTCGGGAATGTCCGCCCCCACCATCGATCCGACCGGCGGGTCGTCCACGGGTCCCTCCCCCCTTCCGCCCCGACCCGAGGTGGCGATCCCGGAGAGTCGGACCTTCCGCATCAAGAGCCGGTTGTTGGGCAAGCCCCTCAACACCGACCAGCTGGAGCACGAACGTCTGGGCAAACCCACGGCGCTGGCCGTGTTCGCCTCCGACGCGCTGTCGTCGACGGCCTATGCCACCGAGGAGATCCTCCACACCCTGCTCGTGGTGGGCGGTATCGGGCTGCTCGCCTTCGACCAGGTGATGCCGATCACCATCGCCGTCGTCATCATCCTGCTGATCGTCATGTTCAGCTATCGGGAGACGATCAAGGCCTATCCGTCGGCCGGCGGCGCCTACATCGTCACCAAGGACAACCTCGGGGTGGTACCGGCCCAGATCGCCGGCATGTCGCTGCTCACCGACTACATCCTCGTGGTGGCGGTCTCGGTGTCGGCCGGCACCGCCGCGCTCTACTCGGTGTTCGGCGAGCTCTATCAGTACCGGGTGTTCATCGCCGTGGGGTTCATCGCCCTCATCTGTGTCGCCAATCTGCGCGGGGTGAAGGAGTCGGGCAAGGTGTTCGCCGTTCCCACCTACGCCTTCGTACTGGCCATGTTCGCCATGATCGGGTTCGGCCTCTACAAGGCGACGCTCGGCGGCGGGCTGGAGCAGATCGGCCTCGACCAGATGGATCCCGCCCAGATCCACGAGGCCGAGGGGACCGCCGCGCTGGGCTGGTTCCTGCTCCTGCGGGCCTTCGCCTCGGGCGGTGCGGCGCTCACCGGCATCGAGGCCGTCTCCAACGGCGTGCCCGCCTTCCGCGAGCCGGCATGGAAGAACGCCCGCTCCGTGCTGGTGGTCATGGGGACGATGCTGGCCCTGATGTTCCTCGGCGTGTCGTGGCTCGCGTCCCAGTTGCACACCATCCCGGTGACGGGCAAGACGGTGATCGCCCAGATCGCCGAGGCCGTCTACGGCACCAGCGGCGTCGGTCAGGCGATGTTCGTGTTCACGCAGATCGCCACGATGATGATCCTGGTGCTGGCCGCCAACACCGGCTTCGCCGACTTCCCCCGTCTGGCCCACTTCCAGGCCGAGGATTCGTTCCTGCCCCGTCAGCTCATCAAGCGGGGCCATCGTCTCGTGTTCTCCAACGGCATCCTCGCCCTGTCGGGCACGGCGGCCGCACTCGTGATCATCCTCGGGGCCGACGTGACGCGTCTCATCCCGCTCTACGCCGTCGGCGTGTTCACCGCCTTCACGCTGTCGCAGACGGGCATGGCCCGTCGCCACCTCCGACTTCGGGAGGAGGGCTGGCGATTCGGTCTGTTCATGAACGGACTCGGCGCCCTCACCACCGGTGTCGTCACCATCGTGATCTGCGTGGCCAAGTTCACCTCCGGTGCGTGGGTGATCATCCTCGCCGTCCCGTTCTTCGTGTGGATCGTGATCCGCCTCAATCACCAGTACGAGGCCGAGAAGGCCGAACTCGAGGGCGACGTGGCCCAGGCCACCAGCGTGCCGATCATGCGCCGCCATGCGGTGATCGTGATGATCGACAAGGTCGACCGCACCGCCGCTCGGGCCATCCAGTACGCCCGCGCCCTCAGCCCCGATTCGGTCGGCGCCGTGCACATCGCCATCGACGAGCAGCATGCCCACGAGTTGAAGGACGAGTGGGAGAAGCTGGCGCTGCGCAAGGTGCCCCTCGAGATCAGGGAGTGCCCCGACCGTCGGATCAACCGCTCGGTGCTGGAGATGGTGAGCGAACTGGCGTCCGACGGGAACACCGAGGTGACCATCCTCATCCCGCGACGCGAGTACCGCTCGGCCTGGCACCGACTGCTGCACGATCACACCGCTGATTCGATCGCCAAGGCCCTCAGCGACGTACCGCATGCCAACGTGACGTTCGTGCCCTACCACCTCACCCGTTCGGCCAAGGGTGAGCATGTGAAGAAGGTGGCGCCGGGCGAGATGTCGGGTACGGCGGGGCAGCACGGCTGAGATGGGCCTGTTCGACCGCTCGGCCCGCCGTGAGCAGGAGCGCGAGGCGGAATCGGCGCGGGTGGCGGTGGCCGAGCTGGCCGATCACGCGCTCGTCGGCGTCGTGCCCATCGGCTCGACCCGCTGGCGCCAGCGGGTCCGGGTGGCCGGGCGGGTCAAGGCGATCCGCATCCAGCCATGGGCCGACGAGGTGGCCAGCCTCGAACTGACACTGGCCGATGACACCGGTGGGATCACGATCGTGTTCCTCGGTCGTCGGCGCATCGGCGGCATCGACCTCGGCACCCACCTCGTGGCCGAGGGGATGACCAGCACCCACAACGGGCTCCTCACCATCCTCAACCCGGAGTACCAACTGCTCCCGCACCAGGTACGACTCCCCTACTGAGTCGGCCCTACTGAGGCGACTTGGTGTTGACGCGGTTCATGGCCGCGTCGACGCCGACCTGGAGGAGCAGTTCGACGGCATCGGCGGCGCGCACGACGGCTTCGTCGAGCGCGTCGCGGTCGGCCCGACCGATCTTCGACAGCACATGGTCGGCACCGCGTTCGGCCGATGGCGGACGACCGACACCGAGACGGACTCGCACGAAATCGGCCGAGTGCAGGTGCTGGTGGATGGAACGCAGGCCGTTGTGTCCGGCCAGTCCGCCGCCCACCTTGAGTCGCACGTCACCGACCGGTAGATCGAGTTCGTCGTGCACGACCACCAATCGGCCGAGATCGGTGATCCCGAACCGACGCACGAGGGGCGCGACCGAGTCACCGGAGAGGTTCATGAACGTCGTCGGTTCGGCCAGGGCCACCCGTCTTCCGTCGATGCGGACCTCGTCGACGAGGGCGCGCTCCTTGCCGGCACGCAAACGCCCGCCGTGTCGGCTCGCCAGCAGATCGACGACGTCGAATCCGACGTTGTGGCGCGTACCGGCGTAGTCGCGTCCCGGGTTCCCGAGACCGACCACGAGCAGGTCGGCCGGCGTGCCGGTCCGGGACCGCTCGCCGTCGCGGCCGGTCCGGGCCACGGGAGGAGTCGGTTACTCGGCGGCGTCGGCGTCGGTCGACTCGGCGTCGGCCGACTCCTCGCCCGCGTCCACCTCGGCCGCCGCCTCGACATCGGCTCCGGCTTCGGCTTCGGCTTCGGCGGATGCCTCGGCCTCGATCGAGAAGCGGGTGGCCAGACCCAACACCACCTGCGTCGAGGCGTCGACGTCGGTGGTGACACCGGCCGGGAGGGTGAGATCGGCCACGGTGAGCG
>VERC01000235.1 GCA_018882825.1 Acidimicrobiia bacterium
CGGGTGCATCGGCTGGTGTGATCCCGACGACACGCAGGTCGAGGAGGCCGGGCCGGAGATCGTCGGTGGTGGACCGACCCTTGCGCTCGCGTTCGAAAGGGATCGAGGAACGCGCCAGCATCGCGTCCACTGCCGCGGTGAGCGACGCCACCGTCTCCCCCGGCACCTCGATCGACCAGGTGCACGAGGTGACCGCTTCCTGCAATGACGGTTGCGAGCGATCCACGACGGCTGCTGCCAACACGTCGACCCCGACCGGCAGCAACGGCGTGAGCACCCCGGGAAGCGAATCGACGTCGATGTCGTCGCCTTCCGGCGAGAGCAGGTCGACGTCGAGATACTCACCGTCCGATTCGTGACCGGTCGACAGCGCCAATCCGAAATGCATCTTCGGGCGGGGTGAGAACCCCTCGGTACTGGCCACCGGGAGATCCGCCCGCCGCAGCGCACGCTCCCAGCACCGGGCCATGTCCCGGTGGCTGGAGAACCGGATCTTGCCGGTCTTGGCGTAGGCGAGGCGGATGCGCATCAGATCCCCAGTCTCGCAGGTCCGGGCACCGATCCCGAACCCCGCAGTCCGACCGGGACCCACCGACCGGTCGACAGGTCCTGACCGGTGCCCTGGGAGCCGCCCGCCGGGGGGACGGCGGAGGCCACGATGTGCTCCAGGGAGTACCCGGTGCACGCTCCACAGTCGTAGCAGGGGGTCCACCGGCAATCCGGGAGGCCCACCTCGGCCAGGGCGTCCCGCCAGTCCTGCCAAAGGAAGTCCTTGTGCAACCCGGCCGAGAGATGGTCCCAGGGCAGGAGTTCGTCGACCTCCCGATGTCGGTGCACGTACCAGTCGGGGTCCAACCCGTGTCGGGCCATCGTCCCCGTCCACAGCTCGAGGTCGAACTTCTCCGACCACTCCTGGAAGGTTCCGCCCGACCTCCACACCTCCTCGATCACGGGACCGAGACGGCGATCGCCCCTCGCCATCAATCCCTCGATGAGTGTGGCCTTGGGGTCGTGCCACTTCATCTGCACCCCGTTGGCGCGGCGGGTGGCGTCGCGCAACAGGTCGATCTTGCGACGTAGTTCGGGAACGGTGTTCTGTCCGAACCACTGGAACGGCGTGAACGGCTTGGGCACGAAACCACCCACCGACACCGTGACCGAGGGCGACCTGGTGTGCGACCGACCGAGCTCGACGCAGTTACGGGCCAGTTCGGCGATCCCGAGGGTGTCCTCGTCGGTCTCCGATGGCAGACCGGTCAGGAAGTAGAGCTTCATCCGACGCCAACCATTGGCGAAGGCCGCTTCCACTGCCCCGTAGAGGTCCTCGTCGCGGATCAACTTGTTGATGACCTGTCGCATCCGCCACGTTCCCGCTTCGGGAGCGAAGGTCAGTCCCGTGCGCCGGGCCCGCTGGATCTCGGTGGCGATTCCCACGCCGAAGGCATCGACGCGCAGACTCGGCAAGGACACCGAGACGGGAGGACCGTCGGCCGTCGACCGCACGATGTCGGCCACGAGTCCCTCGATCCCCGAGTAGTCCGCCGTCGAAAGCGAGGTGAGCGCCACTTCGTCGTACCCGGTGCGCCGGAGTCCCTCGGCCACCATCGTGCGTACCTGCTCGAAGGGTCGCTCGCGAACCGGACGGGTGATCATGCCGGCCTGACAGAAGCGACAACCGCGGGTGCAGCCACGGAACACCTCGACGTTCAGGCGATCGTGCACGACTTCGGTGACCGGCACCAGTTGGCGCCGCGGATAGGGCCAGTCGGCGAGATCGGAGACCGTCCGCTTCTCGACGCGCTCGGGCACACCGGGGTGGCGAGGCTCGATCGAGATCAGCCGTGGGCCGTCGTAGGAGACCGAGTACATCGACGGGACGTACACGCCCTCGACCCCCGCCAGTTCGCGCAGGAGCCCCTTCCGGCTCCCGGGCGTGCGTCCCGACCTCTTCCAGTCACCGATCACGGTGTTGATCTCGGACACGACCTCCTCACCGTCACCGAGGACGACGAGGTCGAGGAAGTCGGCGATCGGCTCGGGGTTGTAGGTGCAGTGACCGCCGGCCACGACCAGTGGATGGTCCTCCCGGCGCTCGACGCTGCGCACCGGGACGCCGGCCAGGTCGATCATGTTGAGGAGGTTCGTGTAGGTCAACTCGGCCGACAGGTTGAAGCCGATGACGTCGAAGGCATCGGCAGACCGGTGGGTGTCGACCGAGAACAGCGGGATGCGCCGAGTGCGCATCACGCCCTCGAGGTCGGTCCACGGCGCATAGGCCCGCTCGGCGACGGCGTCGTCTCGATCGTTCAGGATCTCGTAGAGGATCTGGAGACCCTGATTGGGCAGACCGATCTCGTAGGTGTCGGGATAGGCCAGCAACCACGCCACCTTGTGGGGGGCGTGAAGGGGAACCACGGCTCCGTCCTCGAGGCCGATGTAGCGAGCCGGCTTCGACACGCTCGACAGGACGGGCTCCAGGAGGGGCCACACATCGGTCATCGTGCGCTCACCCTAGCGGCGCCCGGCGACTCACCGGAACCGACGCATGTGGACGTTGAGGACCATGCCCAGTGCCGCGAACGAGGTGATGATCGACGAACCACCGGCGCTGATCAGCAGCAAAGGGATGCCGGTCACCGGCATGATCCCCATCGCCATCCCGACGTTCTCGAAGGCCGAGAACGCGAACATGGCCAGGACACCTATGCAGAGGTAGGTGCCGAAGGTGTCACGGGCGAGATGGGCTATCCGCCAGATGCGCCAGCACAGCAGTCCGTACACCGCCAGCAGCAGACCGGCGCCGAGGAAGCCGAACTGTTCGGCGACGGCCGTGAAGATGAAGTCCGTCTCCTGCTCGGGGACGAAACCGAGTTTGGTCTGGGGGCCGTCGAACAGGCCGGTGCCGGTGACTCCGCCGTTGGCGATGGCCTGCTGACTCTGCTGGATGTTGTAAACGGCCGACGTCGAGCGGTCGGTGGGGTTGATGAAGGCGGTGAGACGCGCCCGCTGGTAGTCCTGCAGCACGGGCGAGTTCAACAGGAGGAACACGCCGACGACACCGGCGGCGCTGAGACCGAGGATGTAACGGGTCGGCAGCCCCCCGACGAGGAGCATCGCCATCATGATCACCACCAGCACGAGCGTGAGTCCGAGATCGGGTTGGACGAGGATCAGCAGCATGGGCACGGCCGCCGTACCCAGCAGGGTGAGGACGCGCCTGAGGTCGATCTCGCCTCGGTACTCCGACAGCAGGAATGCGAGCACACCGATCAGGGCGATCTTTGCGAACTCGGCCGGCTGCATCTGGAAGGGGCCCACCGAGAACCAGGACTGCGCGCCGTTGGACTGACTGCCGACGGGCGAGAGCACGAGGACCAACAGGACGATGGTGGACCCGTAGAAGGCCCATGCCCAGTCGTGCAGTTTGCGGTAGTCGATCGTCGTGAGCATGGCCATGACGCCGACGCCGACCGAGATGAACAGGAACTGCTTGAAGAGATAGGACGTGGCGTAGGTCGGACCGGGTCCGCGGGTGGAGCTGTACACGGCGACGATCCCGACCAGGGCGAGGAAGCCCACACATCCGATGAGGATCGGATCGATGTGATGAAGCGGCGACGCGGGATCGCGGCGGTAGCGGGTCGATGGCGATCGACTCAGCATCAGTCGCGCACCCCCGAGGTGACGGAACCCGGGCCGGTCAGCCGCTGGTTGGACAGCAACTCGTAGACCCGACGGGTGACCTCGCCCGAGGCCTCGGCCCCGGTGCCGGACTCCTCCATGACCGCGGCGACGACGTACTGAGGCTGATCGGCCGGCGCATAGGAGGCGAACAGCGAGGTGTCGGCCTTGCCCTGCA
>VERC01000017.1 GCA_018882825.1 Acidimicrobiia bacterium
CATCTGGATGGACCGGTCCACCTCCGTGCCCGCCACGCCCTCGTCGTCGAGCAGCCGTGGATCGACGTCGTCGTCGTCGCCGTCGATGGGGACGAAGACGAACGAGTCGTCGCGACGACGCACGGCCGAGGGGCGAGTGACGTCGCCCGAGCGTCGGGCGTCGTAGGCCGCTCGACGAGCCGGATCGCCCAGCACGGCCCACGCCTCGTTGATCGACCGCATCTCGACCTCGGCTGCGGCACGTGCCGCCGGATCGGAGTGGGCATCAGGGTGATGGGTCCGGGCCAGCCGCAACCACGCCTGACGCACCTCGGCGTCGGTGGCCTCGGGGCGCACCCCCAACCTGTCGTAGAGGCGATCCCCCATCACCGCACCGTCCCGGGCTCCACCACGGTGGCGGACAGCGGACCGGGCGACGACTCGAGTTCGACCCGATCGCCGATCATCACCGCACGGGCCAGTGGGGCGAGGGCCAGCGTCGGCCGGTCGTCGGCCAGCCGGGGCGCCACGCTCGTCACCTCTCCACGGCGCTCGCCGTCCACGGACACGGTGGCGCCGATCTCGACGACGCCCGGGTCGTCGACCCGCAGCAGTCGGACCGGTCGGGGAACCTGCGCACCTCGGGAGTCGACCCGGGCCACCAGTTCCTGACCCGTGTAGCACCCCTTGGTGAAGCTGACCGACGCGTCGATCACCCACTGCCCGGCCTCGGCCGGGATGGTGTCGGGTCCGAGTTCGGCGCCCAGACGGGGAACGCCGTGAGCGATGCGATGGCGTTCGAACGACGCCGCCGGCACCTCCGGCATGTCGATCATCGACGTCTCACCCGGAGCCAGCAGCACGTCGATCCCCGCGTCACCGGGGACCACGACGGGCGACACCAGCGCGTGATCGGCGCCGACGCCGACGCGCACAGAGTTCGGATCCCATCGAACGGCCAGGGACGTCCACGTCACCGGATCGGCGATGGTGGCCTCGGTACGCAGGAGGAAGCGTCGGAGACGGGCCACCACCGCATCGCCGTGTCCGGCCTCGACCTCGAGCAGATGATGGTCGGCATCGAGGCGGTGCACGCGCACCCATGCGTCCACTTTGCCCGTGGGGGCCAGGAGGAACGACCACGCCGACGGACCGGCGATGGCCACCACCTCCTGCGACAACTGACCCTGCAGGAACACTCCCGAATCGGGGCCGTCGACGGCGACCACCTCTCGCCGGATCGTGGCGACGCCGCCGGTGCCGTCGAGGAGCTGACAGCCGGCGAGCACCTCGGCGGCATCGAACGGTTCCATGTCGGCAAGTGTCGCAGCCGGCGGGCCCTACACCACACTCAACCAGCCGGGCGTCGACGCTGCGCCGTCATCCGGCGGGCCCCGGCCACGGCGGTGAGCAGTGCCCGGGCCTTGTTCCGACATTCGAGGTCCTCGTGCTCGGCCACGCTGTCGACCACGATCCCCGCCCCGGCCTGGACGTGGGCCCGGCCGTCCGGTCCCACCACGAGGGTCCGGATGGCGAGCGCGGTGTCGATCGTCCCCGAGAAGTCGATGTAGCCGACGACGCCGGCATAGGGACCCCGCTTGACCGGCTCCAGCGCATCGATGATCTCCATGGCCCGCACCTTGGGTGCGCCCGACACGGTGCCGGCGGGAAGGGTGGCCCGCAGCACGTCGATCGGGGTGCGACCGGCCGCCAGGGTGCCCGACACCTGCGACGTGAGGTGCATCACGTGGCTGTAGCGCTCGAGCACCATCATCTCGTCGACCTGTTCGGTGCCGAACTCGACCACGCGACCGACGTCGTTGCGAGCGAGATCGATGAGCATCACGTGCTCGGCGATCTCCTTGGGGTGCTCGCGCAGTTCGGCACCGAGACGTCGATCCTCCTCCTCGGTGGCGCCTCGGCGTCGCGTGCCGGCGATCGGACGCGAGATCACGCGACCGTCGACCAGACGGACCATCGGTTCGGGCGACGAACCGGCCAGCGTCACCTCCGGTGTGCGCACGAAGTACATGTACGGACTGGGGTTCACCTGACGGAGCACCCGGTAGAAGTCGAACGGATCGGCATCGAGGTCGAACGAGAAGCGCTGGGACAGGACGACCTGGAAGATGTCGCCGTCGAGGATGTGCTCGCGGGCGACGTCGATGGCGGCGTTCCAACCCGCGTCCGACACCGAGCGTTCGACGACCGGGAGTTCCGGTTCCGGCATCGGCGGGTCCACCATCGGCTCGGCCAACGGACTGGCACCGTCGGCGGCCAGACGTTCGAGTCGCTCGATCGCCTCGTCGTAGAGACGATCGAGGGTCGCCCCGTCGGCGCCATCGGGCACCACGACGTTCTCGATGAGCGACACTCGCTGGCGGAAGTGATCGAAGGCGGCCATCTCCCCGATCACCGACAGGACGGCATCGGGATACCCGTTGGCGTCGGTGGGTGTGTCGGGGAGGTGCTCGACCTCACGCACGACGTCGTAGCCGAGGTAACCGACGACCCCGCCGTGGAAGGGAGGGAGATCAGGCAGCGTCGGTGAGCGGTAGGCCGACAGCAACCACTCGACGGCGGTCAGGATGCCCCGGTCGCGCGGCATGCCCGGCGCCAACTCCCCGTCGACCTCGACGTGTCCGTCGCGCAGCACGAGGGTGGCGATCGGGTTGCGACCCACGAACGACCATCGGCTCCACCGCTCACCGTGCTCGACCGACTCGAACAGGAACCCGGGCCGATCGTCACCGCACAGTCGGGCGAAGGCCGCGACGGGAGTGATGAGATCGGCGAGGAGCTCGCGCCAGACGGGAACGACAGTGTGCTCGGCCGCCAGGGCGTGGAACTCGGAGCGAGCGGGTCGGACCGCCACCACCTCTCGCGCGTCCGGCGTCACGTGCGGGTCACGCCTCGCCGAACGCGGTGAAGAAGCACGAGCGATTCCCGGTGTGGCACGCGCCACGCCCTTCCTGCTCGACCACGAACAGCAGCGTGTCGCCATCGCAGTCGAAGTAGGCCTCGCGGATGTACTGGCGGTCACCGGAGGTCTCCCCCTTGCACCAGTACTCCTGACGGGAACGACTCCAGAACCAGGTACGACCCGTCTCGAGGGTCCGTTGCAACGACTCGGCATTCATCCACGCCATCATCAGGACCTGCCCGGTCGACTGCTCCTGGACGATGGCCGGCACCAACCCGTCGGCCCCGAAGGTGACCGCCGCCAGCTGTTCGGAAGTGGCGACGATCGGCGTGCTCACGGGTTCGGCGGACGACATGCGATCACGCTAGCGGTGCCCTGCATGCACCGAGGAACGACATCGGCCCCGGCCGTGTCGGCACTCAGAGGTAGAGACCGGTGCTGCCCTCGGCCAGTCGCTCGGCGGCCACCGCGTGCACATCCCGTTCGCGCAGGATGACGTAGTCCTGCCCCTGGACCTCGACCTCGTAGCGGTCCTCCGGGTTGAACAGCACCTGGTCTCCCGGCTCCATGACCCGGACGTTGGGGCCCACGGCGACGACCTCAGCCCACACCAGGCGCTTGCCCATCTGGGCGGTGGCGGGGATCAGGATCCCCCCGGTTGATCGCCGCTCACCCTCGCCTCCGCCGAGACCGACCAGCACCCTGTCGTTGAGCATCTTGATGGGAAGACGTTCGCCATCGACCGAACTGTGGGTGGTGAGGGAAGCAGGTGAAACCGGCACGCCCCGACGGTACCGTGTGGAATGGTCAACGACGATCCGGCCATCAGGAAGTTGTCCCTGCCGGTCGTCGATGGCCCCGTGCTCGAGGCCGAGGCGAACCTTCCGGCGGGGGCACGCGCTGCGGTGCTCCTGTGTCACCCGCACCCGCAGCACGGCGGATCCATGCGGTCGATCGTGACGAGCGAGTTGTTCCGCATCCTGCCCACGTCGCGGATCGCGGTCCTGCGGTTCAACTTCCGCGGCGTGGAGGGATCGACCGGACTGCATGACGAAGGTCGCGGCGAACGGCTCGACATCGAGGCGGCGATCGACGCGATCGACGAACTCGTGCCCGATCTGCCGCTGTTCGTGTCGGGCTGGTCGTTCGGCGGCGACACCTCGATGACGGTTCTCGACCCGCGAATCCGCGCCTGGGTGCCCTGTGCCCCGCCGCTGCGCGTCGTGCCACGGGAGGAGATCTCGGCCGCGGCCGGCGCCGATCCCCGGCCGAAGGTGCTCATCGTCGGGGAGCATGACCAGTTCCTCCCGCCGAACGCGGCGCGCAATGCCACCGCGGCATGGACGTCGACGCACGTCGTCGCCGTGCCCGGCGCCGATCACTTCTTTGTGGGTCGCACCGATCGGGTCGCCGAGATCGTGACCGCGGCGGTGTTGCGCTCGGTCACCTGAGACTCGGTCGACTGAGGCTCAGGGGCGAACGGCGACACCGGCGGCGGCCATGTGTCGTTTGGCATCGGCGATGGCATGGTCGTCGAAGTGGAAGATGGAGGCGGCAAGCACTGCGTCGGCCCCTCCGCGCACCACGCCGTCGACGAGATGCTCGAGCGTGCCCACGCCCCCTGATGCGATGACCGGGATCCCCACCGAGGCCGACACCGCGGCGGTGAGTTCGAGATCGAAGCCGTCCCGGGTGCCGTCCCGATCCATCGAGGTGAGCAGGATCTCACCAGCGCCCAGCTCCTCGGCCCGGCGCGCCCACGCCACGGCATCGATGCCCGTGGGTGATCGTCCACCGGCGACGAACACCTCCCATCCCTCGGTGGGTCCACCGTCGGCGGCCCGACGACGGGCATCGATCGCGCAGACGACGCACTGCCGACCGAACACCGCGGCGATCTCGCTGATCAACTCCGGCCGGGCCACCGCTGCGCTGTTGACCGAGACCTTGTCGGCCCCGGCCCGCAGCATCGTGCGGGCATCGTCGACGGTGCGTATCCCGCCACCGATGGTGAACGGGATGAAGACCTGCTCCGCCGTCCGTCGGACCACGTCCACCATCGTGTCCCGACCGTCGGAGGTGGCGGTGATGTCGAGGAACACCAACTCGTCGGCGCCGTCGGCGTCGTAGCGGGCGGCCAGTTCCACCGGGTCGCCGGCGTCGCGCAGACCGACGAAGTTGACGCCCTTCACCACCCGACCATCGGTGACGTCCAGACAGGGGATGACCCGAGCGGTGCGCATCGTCACGCCACCCGTCGGGCGCGCACGAGGGTGTCGATCGCCGTGCGATCGCCCTCCGCTGTGACCACCGGTCGTTCGATGCGGCCCGCCCGCTCGACCACGAGTTCGACACCGAGGGTGAGTTCGGCGGCCACGAGGTCGTCCACCACGCCCTCGGCGGTGGTGAGCACCTCGGGATCGGACGGACCGCCATACCCCTCGGCCAGGTTGGCCAGGTCGTGGGCGACGAGGAGGAAGGTGCCGTCGACGTCGAGTGCGGCCACCGCCGCGCCCACCGCGGCCCGACGGGCCGCGGCCGGCAGCTGCAGGTAGAAGACGAGCACGAGATCGAATGGCGTCGGCGACGTCCACGTCGTCACATCGGCCTCGATCCACTGCCCCGACACCCCGCGCTCGTCCGCCAACCGAGCGGCCTTGGCCAGACCGACCGAGGAGAAGTCGACCCCGGTCACCGTCCACCCGCGCGTGGCCAACCACACCGCGTTGCGTCCCTCCCCGCAGGCGACGTCGAGGGCCCGGCCGGGCGCCAGCGCCTCGACCTCGGGCGGCAGGAACCGGTTCGGCTCGCCGGTCCACACCAATTCGGTGGTGTCGTACCGGGCGTTCCAGTCGGAGGCGTCCACGAATCGAGTGTACGAGTGACCGTGAGCGTCGGGAATCGACGTCAGCCGGCGACGACCGACAGTGCCTCGTCGAGGGTGAAGGCACCCTCGTAGAGGGCACGACCCACGATCACCCCATCGAGGGAACGGTGCGCCGAACGCAACGCGCACAGGGCCCGCAGGTCGTCGAGCGAACCGACGCCACCGCTGGCGATCACCGGCAGCGTGGTCACCGACAGGACTTCGGCCAGGCCGGTGAGATCGGGGCCCTCGAGCGTGCCGTCCCGGCCGATCTCGGTGACCACGAGTGCCTCGACGCCGGCGTCGGCGAACTGGGCGGCGACGTCGAGGAGGTCGCGACCCGACCCCTCCTCCCAGCCGCGCACCGCCACCTCTCGGCCCCGTGCGTCGAGGCCGACGACGACGCGGTGCCGCGCCGCCAACGAGCGGACGAACTCGGGACGTTCGAGCGCGGCGGTGCCGATCACGACCCGCGCCACCCCGACGGCGAACAGCGCCTCGGCCGCCGCCTCGTCGCGCACCCCGCCACCGGTCTGGATGGGGACGTCGACGGCAGCGGCGATGGCTGCGATCACCTCCCGGTTACGCGGCGTGCCACTGCGCGCCGCATCGAGATCGACGACGTGGATCCAGCGCGCGCCGGCGGCCGCGAACGCCCGAGCCTGGGCCACCGGATCGTCGCTGTACACGGTGCCGCGGTCGTAGTCACCCTGGTAGAGACGCACGGCGCGACCGTCGAGCAGGTCGATGGCCGGGAAGAGATCGAACACTCACACCCTCCCGGCGCGTGCCGTCTCGACGAATCCCCGCAACAGTTCGAGACCCGTCGTCCCCGACTTCTCGGGATGGAACTGCGTCGCCCACAACGGGCCCCGCTCGACCGCGGCGGCGACCGGACCGCCGTAGTCGCAGGTCGCCACCACATCGGGGGCGTCGGCCGGTGCGGCATAGGAATGCACGAAGTACATCCACACCGGATCGGGCACGGAGGCGAACAGTCGACTCGGTCGACGGACGTCGACGACGTTCCACTGCATCTGCGGCCGCTTCACTCCCTCCGGCAATCGCCGCAACGTGCCCGACAGCACGCCCAGGCCGCGCACGCCGGGTGACTCGTCCGAACCGTCGAACAACATCTGCATCCCCACGCACACCCCGAGGAACGGCCGGCCGTCGGTGGCGGCGCGCACAGCCACCTCGTCGAGACCGGAGGCATGCAGCGCCTCCATGCACGCGCCGAAGGCACCCACACCGGGCAGGACGACGGCGTCGGCGACCTCGACCGCATCGGGGGCATCGGTGAGGAAGGCATCGGCGCCGACGCGTTCGAGGGCCTTCTGCGCCGAACGGAGGTTGCCGATCCCGTAATCGAGCACCGCGATGGCGGGTCGGGTCACAGCACGCCCTTGGTCGAGGGCACGCCCCCGCCCTCGACGCGCACCGCGTCGCGCAGCGAACGCGCCACAGACTTGAAGGTGGCCTCGATGATGTGGTGCGTGTTGACCCCGCGCACCAGCGTGATGTGCAGCGTGATGGCGGCCGACGTGACGAAGGCGCGCCAGAACTCCTCGATCAACTGCGGATCGAAGGGCGGGTCGCTGAGGATCTTCTGACCGGGGAACGCGACCTCGTAGACGAGGAACGGGCGACCCGAGAGGTCGAGGGCGACATCGACGAGCGCCTCGTCGAGGGGTACGCGGTTCGACGCGAACCGACGTACGCCGGCCTTGTCACCGAGGGCGGCGGCGAACGCCTCACCCAACGCGATGCCCACGTCCTCGACGGTGTGGTGGGCGTCGATGTGGAGATCACCTCGGGCCAGCACGACGAGGTCGAGGCCACCGTGCCGACCGAGTTGCGCCAGCATGTGGTCGAAGAACGGGATGCCGGTGCCGATGTCGAGTGTGCCGGTGCCGTCGAGATCGACCGAGATGCGGATGGACGTCTCGGAGGTCGAGCGTTCGACGGTGGCGGCGCGCCGGCCGTCGGTGGCGCGTGCTGCAGTCATCGGAGAGCCTCCTCGAGGGCGGAGAGGAATGAGTCATCCTCGTCGATCGTGCCGATGGTGACCCGGAGACATCCCTCGAGGCGGGGCCACGAGGAGCAGTCGCGGACGAGGACGGATCGATCGACGAGACGCTGCCAGACCTCGCGGCCTCCGATCGCCCGGGGACGGAACAGGACGAAGTTGGCGCCCGACGGCCACACGTCGACGTCGAGTGACGACAGGCGTGCCACCAGGCGGCCCCGCTCCTCGACGAGTCGCGCCACCCGGGCATTCATGTCGTCGACATGCTCGAGGGCGAGCACGCCGGCCATCTGCTTGAACGCGTCGAGGTGATACGGGAGGACGACCTTGTCGAGTTCCGCCACCACCCAAGAGGGTCCGAGAAGGTACCCGAGGCGGGCCGCCGCCATCGACCACGTCTTGGAGAACGTGCGCGACACCACCAGCGGCGTCTCCTCGGCGAGCAGATCGATGGCCGACCACGGGGCGAACTGTCCATAGGCCTCGTCGACGACGAGCAGTCCGTCGACGGCCTCGACCATCCCGAGCGTCGCCCGGACGGTGTCGGGAGGATCGACGACACCGGTCGGGTTGTTGGGGGAACAGAGGAACGCGACCGACGGCCGGGCGTCACGCACGACACGCTCGACCTCGCCGAGGTCGGTCGAGAAGTCGGCGCCGCGTTCGCCCACGACGACACCGGTGCCGGTGAGTCGGGCGATGTGCGAGTGCAACGCGTAGGTGGGTTCCCACACCGCAGCGGTACGGCCCGGCCCACCGAACGTGAGCAACACCGTCTGCAGGACCTCGTTCGATCCGTTGGCGACGAAGACCTGTTCCGGACCGACTCCGTGGAGGACACCGATCGCAGCACGCAACCGCCCTGCAGCGCGATCCGGGTACCGGTTCCACTCGATGTCGCGCACCGCGTCGGCCAAGGCGGCCGTGAACGACTCGGGAGGTGCGTCAGGGGCCTCGTTCGTGTTGAGACGCACCGACACATCGAGTTGCGGGGAGTGGTACCCCTCCATGAGCGCGACGTCGTCGCGGGGGCGGATCATTCCTCCCCCTGCAGCGCCCGGGAGCGGAGTCGCATCGACTCGGCGTGCGTGGCGAATCCCTCGGCGTCGGCGATGGCGGTCACCACCGGGAGGGCGGCATCGAAACCGACCCGGTCGACGTCGACGACGTGCACCTGCTTCACGAAGTCGTCGACGGTGAGAGCCGAGCCGAAACGGGCAGTGCCGAACGTGGGAAGCACGTGACTGGGACCAGCGACGTAGTCACCGATGGACGCCGGGGCCAGCGGACCACAGAACACGGCGCCGGCGTGACGGATGGTGGCGGCGAACGCGTTCGGGTCGTCGGTCATCACCTCGACGTGCTCGGCGGCGATGTGGTTGACGACGACCGAGGCCGCGGCGGCGTCGTCGACCAGCGCGCAGAATCCTCCGGACGCGAACGTCGAACGGATCTCCTCGCACCGCGGGGCGGCATCGACCAGACGCGCCAGCGCGTCGTCGACGGCATCGGCCACCATCGGGTCCCAGGTGACGAGCCAGGCCAGCCCGTCGGGACCGTGTTCGGCCTGCACCATGAGATCGATGGCCACGAAGTCGACCGGAGCGGCGGCGTCGGCGACGACCACGATCTCACTGGGACCGGCGAAGGCCATCGGCACGCCGACACGCCCGGCCACCTCGCGCTTGGCGATGGCGACATAGGCGTTGCCCGGCCCGGCGACGACGTCGACGGGTCGGAGGGTCTCGGTCCCGTAGGCCATGGCCGCGATGGCCTGGGCACCACCCGTGGCCCGCACCTCGTCCACGCCGGCGATGGCCGCAGCGGCCAGTGTCGCAGGAGCGATCCGTCCGGTGGTGCGATCGGGGGGCACACAGAGCACGATCTCGCCGACACCGGCCACCCGGGCCGGGACGACGGTCATCAGCACCGACGAGGGGTACGAACCTCGCCCGCCGGGCACGTAGCACCCGGCGCGATCGACCGGCACCGATCGTCCGGTGACGGCGATACCGCCCCGACGGAAGGTGTGCGGTGCCCGCAGTTGTTCGACATGGAACTGGCGCACGGCGTCGTGGGCCTCCGACAGCGCCGCCCGCAACCCGGTCGGGATCTCCTGGAGCGCCCGATCGAGGTCGGCGGGACCGACACGGGGATCGGCCAGATCGACGCCGTCGAAGCGGAGCGTGAGCTCACGCACGGCGGCGTCACCCCCGGATCGCACTGCAGCGAGGATCGACCGCACCGCATCGGTCGGTTCCTCTCCGGCCTGGTCCGGGCGCGGGAGTCCGGCGACGAGGCCGTCGTCGGTGCAACCGCGCAGGTCGAGTCGTCGCAACACCCGCGAGAACCTAGCGGTCGCCCTGTTCGACACCGGCGCCCATTCGCACCCGTCCCTCAGCGGGGACGGCGAGACACACCCGTGAGCCGCCGCAGTGCCGTGCGCAAGGCTCGCTCGACCTCGAACAGATCGGTGGCGGTGGACTCGTCACCGGCGGCGAGGACCGCCTCGGCGGTGTCGCTCACCGTCTCCACCAGTTCCGTGAGGGAGGTCGTGGCGCTCGACAGTCGGGCTCCGAGGTCGTCCATCGTCGCAGTCTGGCAGTCCGACGGCCCTCCCCGTCCGGCCCGGCAGGGACGGCAGGGACGGCAGGGACGGCCGCGGGATCGGATCCGTGCGTGGCCGGACCGAACCGGGCCGAACCGGGCCGAACCGGGCCGAAAAAGATGCCGACGCCGCACGAGGCGGCGTCGGCAAGGCGACACTGGGCGGCGGATCCCAGATGACTGTCGCCGTATCGGGCGGCGGGAGCCCGATGCGTCAAACGTACCCCAGCGCCGGACGCCCGATGGCCAAAACGTCAAATTTCTTCGCGACCGCCCGATGGGTCCACCCCGATCCCGGGGAGGGGTGGCGCTCGACGTCAGCGTCGCGCCGAGGGGCAGAAGTCGGCGAGGACGCACTCGCCGCAACGGGCCGACCGGGCAGCGCACACCCTTCGGCCATGGAAGATCAGCAGCAGGCTGAATCGTCCCCAGTCGGCCGGGGGGAGCATCGCCCCCAGTTCGTGCTCGACCCGAACGGGATCCGTCGCCTCGGTGAGTCCCAACCGCAGTGACAACCGACCGACGTGGGTGTCGACCGGCAGACCGGGGAGATCCATGGCCACGCTGCGGACCACGTTGGCCGTCTTGCGCCCCACACCGGGAACGGTGACGAGGTCCTCCATGGCGGCCGGGACCTCACCACCGAATCGCTCCACCAGCGCCTGGGCCATGCCGATGAGCGAACGGGTCTTGTTACGGAAGAACCCGGTGCTGCGCACCAGTTCGGCCACCTCGGCCGGGTCGGCGACGGCGAGGTCCTCCGGGGTCGGGTACCGGGCGAAGAGCGCCGGCGTCACCGTGTTCACCCGTTCGTCGGTGCACTGGGCGGAGAGGATGGTGGCGGCCAACAGTTCGTAAGGGTCGGCATGGACCAACTCGCAGCGCACGTCGGGATACTCGATCGTCAGCCGGGCGAGCGTCTCGCGGGCCCGACCCTTCGGAGTTCGCGGCCGACCCATGGGTCCGGGACCCTAGTGCGAGCCCACCGGTAGGGTCCGACCGTGCGCAGGGAACTCCGTGACGAAGAGGGGGCGCTCATCGCACTCGAGGTCGAACCGGTCAGCGCCGACGACCGCGCCGAAGCCGACGATGCGGGACTGCGACTGACCCGCGAGATCCTGCAGTTGCGCGTCTCCCTCCCGTTGGCGATCCCACCGAACGCGCCCGTCGTCACGACCCGACCGTTCGTTCCCGGGGTCGACGACGAGGCACTGCTCGAGGTCAACAATCGCGCCTTCGCCTGGCACCCGGACCAGTCCGACTGGTCCGTCGACGATCTGCAGGCGCGGGTCGCCGAGGACTGGTTCGACCCGGAGGGGTTCCGGGTGCACGAGCACGAGGGTCGGATCGTCGGGTTCTGCTGGACGAAGGTGCATCCGCCCACCGACGTCGACCCCGCGCTCGGTGAGATCTTCGTGATCGGCGTCGATCCCGACCATCACGGTCGCGGTCTGGGGCGCGCCCTGGTGGTCGACGGCCTGGCCCACCTCGCCGGCCGCGGCCTGCGCACGGGCATGCTCCATGTCGAGCACGACAACACTGCGGCGCGCCGGCTCTACCGTTCACTGGGGTTCACCGAGCACTCCGCCCACTGCTGGTGGCGGGCCGACGACACGAGCAGGTCATGACCTCGCAGTTCGATCCCGACCGCGACGAATGGACACGACGACTGGCCGAAGAGCCCGCGTACCGTGCCGAGCAGCTGTGGCAGGGGCTGTACCTGGACCTCACCGATCTCGCCGACATCTCCACGCTCCCCCGCGGGCTGCGCGATCGACTGGCCGCCGAACTCCCGGTCGCCCTCGCGGTCGTGACCGAGTCGGTGAGCGCCGACGGGGAGACGGTGAAGTGGCTGTGGGCCCTGGAGGACGGCGCCGAGATCGAGACGGTGCTGATGCACTACCCGGAGCGCTCGACGGTGTGCGTCAGCACCCAGGCCGGGTGCGCCATGGCCTGCGGGTTCTGCGCCACCGGACAGGGCGGTTTCGAACGCAACCTCACCACCGGGGAGATCGTCGAGCAGGTGGTGAGGGCCGCTCGTCGGGCCCGAACCGATGGTCGCCGGGTGTCGAACGTCGTGCTGATGGGGATGGGTGAACCCCTGGCCAACTACGACCGGACCCTCGAGGCCGTGCACCGGATGCACGGCGCGCTCGGACTTTCGGCCCGTCATCTCACACTGTCGACCGTCGGACTCGTGCCCGGCATCCGTCGTCTGGCCGACGAACCCCTGCCCATCAACCTCGCCGTGTCTCTCCATGCCGCCGACGACGCGCTGCGCGACCAACTGGTACCGATCAACCGCCGCTACCCGCTCGCCGATCTCGTGGCCGCCTGTGAGCACCATCAACGGGCCCATTCGCGACGCCTCTCGTTCGAATGGGCCCTCATCGACGGGGTCAACGACCGCGACGAGGACGCGGCCCGGCTGGCCGAGATCGCCCGTCATCTGCGCGCCCACGTGAACCTGATCCCCCTGAATCGCACACCCGGGTGGCCGACGACCGGCTCGCCCCCCGAACGCGTGACGCACTTCCGCCGACTCCTCGAACGGCGCGGCGTGGTGGCCACCGTCCGCGCCAACCGGGGCACCGACATCGACGCCGCCTGCGGTCAGCTGCGAGCGGCGTCGCGTGACGGCCGATCGTCGACCGTCACCATGGTGGAAGGCCCCACTGCGAGGGGAAACCGGCCCGAGAGGTGACAGACTCCCGGGCATGGAGACCCGCCGGTGGACGAACCCGACCCAGCCCCAGACGATGCAGATCGCGGTGTACCTGCTGTACATCAATGCCGTGCTGAGCGCCCTGTTCGGCGCCATCGTCAGTCCCATCGGGCTGGTGCTGGTCATCGGGCAGGCTGCGGCGGGATTCGGGATCGCCAACGAGCGACGCTGGGGCTACTGGCTGGGTGTCGCCATCGCCACGCTCGGACTCGTCCCCTTCGTGCTCGCCGTGCTCGACGGTGGACTGGGCGTGGCCCTGAGTTTCGGATTCCTCATCTCGCTGCTCATGCCGGCCGCGTTGTTCGCCCTGCTCCTCCATCCCACCAGTCGCGAGTACCAGCGACTCTGGTTCAAGTAAGGGCAGTGGACTTCAGCCTCATCGAGGTGGCCCGCATCGCCGGCGCCACCGCCCCCGACCGCGAGTGCCTCGTCCATGGCGATCGGCGACTCACCTACACGGAGTTCCTGGCCAGGGTCGATCGCCTGGCCCGGACCCTCGCCGCCCGCGGGCTGGGCTGCCACGCCGAACGATCCGGTCTGCGCGAGTGGGAGGCCGGCCAGGACCGGCTGGCGCTCTACCTCCACAACTGCACCGAGTACCTCGAGGGGATGTACGGCGCCTACGCCGCCCGGGTGGCGCCGTTCAACGTGAACTACCGCTACGTGGCCGAGGAATTGCGTCACCTGCTGGCCGATTCGGGGGCGACGGCGATCGTCTACCACTCCCGGTTCGCCCCGACCCTGGCCGCCGTGCTGCCCGACCTTCCCCACCTCCGGGTGCTGTTGCAGGTTCCCGACGAGTCGGGTCACGCGCTACTGGCCGATGCCGACTGGTACGACGACGCTCTCGACTCGGCCCCGGATCTCCGCCTGCCGGATCCCTCGCCCGACGACCTCTACATCCTCTACACCGGCGGCACGACCGGCCTGCCCAAGGGCGTGCTGTGGCGCCAGGGCGACATCTACCCCGCCGCCCTCGGCGGCCGGCGCATCTCCACCGGTGAGGAGTACCCCTCGGCCGAGGCCATCGCCGACAACGTCCGCGCCGGAGGGATGAGGGTCCTGCCATCGGCGCCGTTCATGCACGGTGCCGCGCACTGGATGGCGCTCAACGCCGTCGGCAACGGACACACCGTGGTCCTCCCCGACGATGCCACCGTGTTCGACGCCGTCGAGTGCTGTCGCACGATCGAACGCGAGCGAGTCGACCTGATGCTCATCGTCGGCGACGCATTCGGCCGACCACTGCTCGACGCGATCGCCACCGACGCCCACGACCTCTCGTCGTTGGGGTTGCTCATCAGCGGGGGCGCCGCGTTGTCGGCACCGGTCAAGAACGCGCTGCTCGAGCGTCTCCCGACGGTGGCCATCATGGACGGACTCGGCTCCTCCGAGTCGGGCCAGCAGGCCAGTCAGGTCACCCCCAGCGGCTCTTCCGCCACCACCGGCACGTTCAAGCCGGGCACCGGGATGGTGATCCTCAGCGACGACCTCACCCGGACCCTCGGTCCCGGCGAGCTGGAACTCGGGTGGCTGGCCCAAAGAGGCCGCGTGCCGCTGGGCTATCTCGGTGATGCCGAGAAGACGGCGCGCACGTTCCCCACGGTGAACGGCACGCGGTACTCGATCCCGGGCGATCGGGCTCGACTCACCGCCGACGGCCTGCTCGAGTTGCACGGACGCGACTCGGTCACCATCAACACCGGCGGGGAGAAGGTCTTCGCGGAAGAGGTCGAGGCCGCCCTGTCCCATCATCCGGCCGTGTACGACGTCGTGGTGACGGGACGCCCGTCGGAGCGCTGGGGCCAGGAGGTCGTGGCCATCGTCCAACTCCGCGAAGGAGCGTCGGTCGCCCCCGACGAACTCCTGGCGACGTGTTCCGACCACATCGCCCGGTACAAGTTCCCCAAGGAGATCCTCTTCGTGGACCGGGTGCGACGCTCCCCGGCGGGCAAGGCCGACTACCGCTGGGCCCGCGACGTGGCCTCGGGATCCTGACCCGGACCCGGCCGCCGACTGCCGTCGCCGTCGGGTGACGCCTACGCTGCCGGCCCGGTGACCCTCCTCCGATCCCCCCGACTGACCCCTCGCACCGTGGCTGGGCTGGCCGGGCTCGTCGTGATCGTCCTCGCCTCCTCGCTCCTGCTCGTCGACCGGGCGGTCGGTTCGTCGGACCCCGATCCGGCGGGCGCGGCCGGCCCGGCGACGCCGTCTACGTCGACGTCGAAGAAGGGCTCGCGCGATCCGTGGGACGCCTACCGCACACCGGGATGGATCGCCGCCGAGAACGCGCGACCCGGGACCACCGAGTGGTACATCCCCGACGACCGTTCGATGTGGTCGCGCATCGAAGGGTTTGCCGACGCCACCAGCATCGACGTCGGCCAGTCGGTCACGCTGCGCGTGTCGACGGGAGCACCGACGTGGCAGGTCTCCGCCTACCGCATCGGGTACTACGGAGGGACCGGGGGACGACGCATCTGGCGCAGCGACCCCCAACCGGGCGTCAAGCAGCCCGCACCCTCGGTCGACCGCCTGACCCGCACGGCGTCGGCCGGCTGGGCCCCGTCACTGACGATCCGGACCGACCCGGACTGGCCGCCCGGGCAGTACCTGCTGCGATTGGAGAGCAGCGACGGCGGCGCCACCTTCGTGCCACTGATCGTGCGCGATGACGCCAGTCGTTCCGACCTGCTGGTGCAGAGCGCCGTCACCACCTGGCAGGCCTACAACGCGTGGGGCGGGGCCTCCATCTACACCGGCACTGCGGGACGAGCCGACGTCGTCAGTTTCGATCGCCCGTACACGGGCAACGGCAGCGGCGAGTTCCTGGGACGCGAGTACGAGATGATCTTCTTCATCGAACGGCTCGGTCTCGACGTGTCGTACTGGACGAACATCGACCTGCACCTGCGCGGGCAACGGGCGCTCAACCACCGGGCCATCGTGATTCCCGGCCACGACGAGTACTACACGGTCGAGATGCGTCGGAACCTCGAGGCGGCCCGGGATGCCGGCGTCAACATCGGGTTCTTCGGGGCCAACAACGTCTATCGACGGATACGCCTCGAGGACTCGCCCACCGGTCCGGCCCGACTCGAGGTCAACTACCGCGACGCCCGCCGCGATCCCCTGTTCGGGAAGGACGACGCTCGGGTCACGGCGTCGTTCCGTGATGCCCCGGCCGCCGATCCGGAGAGTTCACTCACCGGTTCGTACTACGAGTGCAACCCGGTCTCCGCCGACTGGATCGTGGGCGACGCATCGATGTGGATGTTCGAGGGCTCGGGATTCCGCAACGGCGAGCGTGTACCGAAGATGGTGGGCAACGAGTACGACCGGGTGACCCAGGGCGTCCCCACCCCGGCCAACATCCAGGTGCTCTCTCACTCGCCGGTCACGTGCAAGGGCAAGCAGTCGTTCGCCAACTCGACGTGGTACTCGGCGCCCAGCGGGGCCGGCGTGTTCACGGCCGGGA
>VERC01000236.1 GCA_018882825.1 Acidimicrobiia bacterium
GGCCTCACCCACACGGATGAGTCCGGCCACCATGACGGCATGGGCGGCGAGCGCCCCACCCGACGGGTTGACCTCGGTCGAGGCGTCGAGTCCGAGTGACTCGCGCAGGATCAGCTCCTGGAAGCTGAACGGCGCGTGCAACTCGGCGACCTCGATCGGCGCCGACCCGGCCCCCGCACCCTGACCGGCGAGCCGGGTCGAGACGGAGGTGGTGATGTCGGGACGCATCGTGGGCAGATGGGCCTCGATGCGATGGTCGATGCCGGTGATCCACGCCGGCCGTTCGCACAGGTCGTAGGCCCGCTTCCCGCGGGCCAGGATCACCGCCGCCGCCTGGTCGGTCGTGGGCGGGAGGTCGTGACGACGCAACGGGTTGCGGATGTAGTCGGCCGACAACAACTCGTCGACCGAGGAGTCCCCGCTCACCTGGGCGTAGGGGTTGGCCTTGGCCGCCGAACGGTTGCGGGCCACCACCTCGGCGAAGTCGCGCTCGGTGGCCTTGCCCGCATCGAGCAGGGCCCGGGCCTGCAGCGCGGCCAACGACCACGTGTCGGCGCCGAGCGGCGTGAGGTAGTAGGGATCGAACTCGACGGTGAACAGCGTCTCCGGGTTCGAGTTCGAGTTCTTCCCCACGCCGATGGCGAGGGCGATGTCGATGTCGCCCTGGAGCAACCGGACGTAGGCCTCGTACATGGCCCATGCCCCGTCCATCTCCACATGCGACTCGTTGATGGCCGGCACCATGCCGTAGGCATCGGTGTTCTGCACGAACGAGAAGCCCTGGCCGCTGAGGTAGTCGCACGAACCCGAGACGGTGAACCCGATCTCGGACTTGTCGATACCCACGTCGGCCATGACCTTCTTGATCGACCGGAGGACGAGATCGGCCTCCGTGAGGTTGGTTCGTCGGTCGGGCGCGGTCTGCGCGAAACCGACGATGGCGATGTCGTTCTCTGTCGGTGCCATCACATCATCCGTTCCAGATAGAGATCGGCCGGCTCGTCCGGCTCACCAGTGGGACGCCAGCCGAGGATGGCGTCACCGCCACTGCCCCGACTCCGGTTGTCGATGTCGTCGACGTTGCGCTGACCCTCGGGGGCCCACACGATCTCGACGTGCATACCCACGCGGATCTCGTTGACACCGACATCGAGGATCTCCTGCTGGGCGATCACCGCGTCGGCGCCATCGAGCAGGATCGAGCACCGGGCGAAGGGCTCGGTCTCGGTCTGTCCCGGGTACGGCGTGGGTGTGACCACGGTGAAGTTGGACACGACACCCTTGCCCGGCACCTCGATGACGTGCGACTCGTCGAGTTCGATGGCGCACACGCTGCACATGCCCCGAGGCCCGATGACGGTGCGGGCGCACTGCGGGCACTTCTGACCGATGAGACGACCGTCCATCAGCGCCGCGGCCCACATCATGGTGGTCGGCGACGCGTTGTCGATGTAGGTGAGGTCGCAGAAGGCGTCCATCTCGGTGATGTCGTTCTCGTCGGGCGCCACGAAGGGCTGACCGGCGTCGACGCTCGGCGAGGGATCGGTGGCCGGGGTGAAGGCGACGATGTCGTCGATGCGGCCCACGCACTCCGCCAGCGGCTTGAACTCGGCCTCGACGCGCATCCCGGCCGACATGGCCGACTCCGAACCGGCGTCCACCGCATGGATCATGGCCGTGTCGGCACCGTCGAGCGTGATGAAGGCGAAGGCGAAGGGCCGATCCAGCGGATGCAGGTTCGTCGGCTTCGGGACCCAGGTCCACGACGACACGGTGCCCTTCGGTCCGACCTTGACCCAGTCGGTGCCGGCTGCGGCCCCCGTGTCGGGGTCGTACTCGAGGGGCGGGGCGATCACCCGACCACCGGTGCGCACACCGATGATCTGCCCCTGGGCGAGCGCCGAGCAGAAGGTGCTCAACGTCGCACCCAACGTCCTCGAGAAGGGGAACGTCAGGTTGAAGGGGAACTCCTTGGTCTCTGCCATGTCTTCCTTTCCTTGCTACGAACGGGTACGGGTCAACGACGCCGGTAGACGGGCTTGCGCTTCTCGGCGAAGGCGCGTGGCCCCTCCTTGGCATCCTCCGACTGGAAAACCTGCCAGCCGTAGGAGAACTCGTGATCGAGCGCCTCGCGCTCGGTCATGCCCTCGGTCTCGCGCAACGTGCGCAGGACCGCCTCGACGGCGATGGGACCGTTGTCGGCGATCTGCTGGGCGATCTCGGTGGCCTTGGCCAGCGCCTCGCCATCGGGCACGACATGGCCGATGAGTCCGTACTGCAGCGCCTCGTCGGCGCTGAGCTCCCGCCCGGCCAGCAGCACCTCGGCGGCGATCGTGTAGGGGATCTGACGGCGCAGTCGCACCGCCGAGCCGGCCATCGGGTAGAGCGAACGTCTGACCTCGCTCACCGCGAAGCGCGCGTTGCGGCCGGCGACACGGATGTCGGTGCCCTGCAGCAGTTCGGTGCCACCGGCGAAGGCGATGCCCTCGACCGCGGCGATCAACGGCTTGCGCGGCTGGTAGTGCCGCAGCAGCGCCTTCCACGACAGGTCGGGATCGGCGGCCAGTCGGGCCGGAACGTCGATGTCGGGATCGGCGTCACCGGCGTCGCCGGCCATGGCCTTGAGGTCGGCGCCCGAGGAGAAGTTCCCGCCGGCGCCGGTGAGGATGATGGCGCGCACGTCGTCGTCGGTGTCGGCCGCCACCATGGCGTCGTACATGCGGATGAGCATCGCCCCCGACAGCGCGTTCAAGCGATGCGGGCGGTTCATCGTGATCACGAGCACATGGCCGTCGCGTTCGACGATCGCGTCGGGCATCGGTCCCCCTCGCATCCGCTGATGGCCGGTGCCATCCCCGGACCCGGACTCTAGAGATAGTTGATCGTGCGAAGCAACTTCCCTGCCGGTGACGGTACCGGGTGGCGATCGACCTCAGGTGTAGTAAGGCATCGCCCCGGCATCGTGATCGGTGACGTCGATGACCTCGTCGACACCGGGCACCGACTCGAGGATCTGGGCGGTGATGCCCTCGCGCAGCGTCATGGCGCTCATGGCGCAGCCCTGGCATCCGCCCCCCATCGACACGAACACCGTCGAACCCTCGACGCCGACCAGCGCGGCGTACCCGCCGTGGTCGGCCAACTGGGGGTTGATGCGCTCGAGCAACAGTTCCTGGACGGCATCGGCCAGCTCACCGGTGAGGGTGAGGTTGCGGCCCTCCATCGGATTCGGTCGCTCGGGCCGGTTGGGATTGCGGATGACGAAGCCGCTGCCCGCAGGATCGGTGGGCAGATCGAGCACCGAACCGCGCATGCGGTCGATGCTGTCGGCGGTGACCACCACGCTCAGTCCGGCCTGCACCGAGACGTCGTCGTCGACATCGAGCTCGCCGATGTCGGCCCAGCCGAGGTCGTAGGCGAAGTCGGCACCGTTGGCCCCGACGATGGCCACCCGCAGACACATCGACTGCGGCTCGGGCTCGCCGTCGCGGATCTCGATGATCCGATCGAGGGCCTCGTCGGTGACCCGCAGGACCGGGCTGGCGCTCGCGTCGGTGGACGCGTCGGTGGTCACGTCGGCGGTCGTGTCGGTCGGGGTGTCGTCGTGAAGTGCGGGCTCTGACATCGACCGCACGCTACCGGCCGTCGGGTCGGACCCGTCGGGGTCGTCAGGCCAGGTACGACCCGCGTCCGAACGCCACCGAGAAGCCGCACAGGGCGAGGAACGACAACGGCACCAGCACGGCGCGCCACCGAGGACGATCGACCAGCAGCTCGGCCACCACCACCAGCACCGGGAAGGCGCCGATCACGTAGCGGCCGCTGCCCTGGAAGTCCTTGGTGCCGAGCAGGGGGA
>VERC01000237.1 GCA_018882825.1 Acidimicrobiia bacterium
TCGCCGGGGAGGACGCCGCCTACGGCGACAACACCGCACTGCTCCTCGCCGAACTCGACCGGGTCGGGGCGCGAACCCGTGACGCGCGTCGGGCCCGGTTCCGCACGGTGGTGCTCGTGCGTCATCCGGACGGCACCGAGCAGATCGCAGAAGGAATGGTGGAGGGCACGATCACCTCGACGCCGCGTGGTGAGGGCGGCTTCGGATACGACTCGGTGTTCGAACCCGACGAGGGCGGTGGGCGCACGTTCGCCGAGATGTCACCGGTCGAGAAACATGCCATCAGTCACCGGGGTCGGGCCCTGCGTCGCCTGGCCGAGGTGCTGCGATGACGCTCCCGCCGACCCCACCGTTGCCGCCCGGTGCCTCTCCGCCGGTCGCGCCCCCACCACCGGGCCTGCCTCCGCCCCCTGCGGTGGACGCGCCCCGGCCGCTCATCCGTTGGGGCATGGGCGACGTGGTGATCGGTCTGGTGCTGTGGGTCCTCGGTGGGATCGTCGCCGTCGCCGTCCTCATGGCCATGGGCGACGACACCACGTCGTTGACCGACCTGTCGTTGGGTGCGCTGACGGTGAGCCTCGTGTCGGGCTGGGTGGGCCTGTTGGGGTGGCCGATCGTCGCCACCCGGTGGAAGGGCCAACGCAGCCTCGCCCTCGACTTCGGACTCCAGATCAGACCGGTCGACCTGGGCTGGGGCGCACTGGGCGCGGTGGTGGCCCTCGGCGTGTCGTTCGTCGGTGCCGTCGTGTGGACCTTGCTGTCGGGATCGTCCGTCCCCACCAACACCGATTTCCTGCCCCAGCGGCCCGGTGCGGCGACGGTCGTCGCCCTGGTGGTCCTCGTCGGCGTGTGCACGCCGGTCGTCGAGGAGCTGTTCTTCCGCGGTCTGCTCCTGCGGTCGGTGGGTCGGCGCTGGAACCTGACCGTGGGCGTGATCGGTTCCTCGGTCGTGTTCGGGATGTTGCACGTGCAGGGTTCGACGTGGGCCGAGGCGTTGTTCATGTTGGGCGTCACCGCCTCGTACGGCGTGGTGTTCGCCCTCCTCGTGGTGCGGGCCGAGGGTCGGCTGGGGGCGGCGATCATCGCCCACATGGGCGTGAACATCGTGAGCGTGTTGGCCACCGTTCTGGCCTGACGAGCGTGCGGGCGGGGGGAGTCGAACCCCCAAGTCCGTGAGGACACCGGGACCTAAACCCGGCGCGTCTGCCAGTTCCGCCACGCCCGCGTGGCCACGTCACGCTACTGGCGGCGCCGGGCCCGGGATCGGCCCCTGTAGCGTGTCGATCCATCAGCGCCACGTGTCGTCATGCGTGGATCCGTCGAGAAGGAGCCCGATGTCGAACCCCCCGATCGCACCGCAGACGGCCATGGCCGGCTCCATCGCCGACCCGGGAGCGGACATCTTCCGCATGCTGCTCAAGGACCGCATCGTCGTGCTGGGCAGCGACGTCAACGACACCGTGGCCAATCAGATCGTGGCGCAGTTGCTCTACCTCGAGGCCGAAGACGCCGAGAAGGACATCTGGCTCTACATCAACTCGCCCGGTGGCTCGATCTCGGCCGGCATGGCCATCTACGACACCATGCAGTTCATCGGTCCCGATGTGGGCACCATCTGCATGGGCATGGCCGCGTCGATGGGTCAGTTCCTGTTGTGCGCCGGTGCCGCCGGGAAGCGCTACTCGCTCCCGCACGCCCGCATCATGATGCACCAGCCCCTCGGCGGGGTGCAGGGCCAGGCGTCGGACATCGCCATCCAGGCCGAGCAGATGGCCTACATCAAGCGCCTCATGGCCGAGCGCATCGCCTTCCACACCGGTCAACCCGTGGATCAGATCGAAGGCGACTCGGAGCGGGACCGGTGGTTCACCGCAGAACAGGCGAAGGGTTACGGGATCGTCGATCACGTGATCCTCAAGCGGGGCGAGCTGCGCTGACGCGCGTCCGCCCGGCTCAGCGTCGGGTCGTGGTCGAGCGCAGTGACGTCCCGCAGTTGGCGCCGTTCCACTGCTCCACCGCCGCGCCTGCGGCCGACACCGTGTCGATCCGGTCCTGACGAGCGGCGAGGGCCTCGGTCAGCGCGCCTCGCTTGTCGGTCGGTTCAGCCCGAACCTCGTCGGCCACCTCGACCACGAACGTGGTCAGGATGTCGAGTTGTTCGGCGATCTCCGGTGGTGCGCTCTGCGTCGCACGCTCCAGAGCCGACACCAGCGGACCGAGTCGCGTCGGATCGACCGTGACGATGGCGTCGTCGAGACCGGACGTCTCCGCCAGACGCTCACACAGGGCCGTGGCCGATCGTGGTGATGTCGTCTCCTCGGCGATCCACAACCACACTCCGGCACCGACGACTCCGATGACGAAGATCGCGGTGATGGCCAGAAGGACGCGTCGGCGGGTCACCGCTCAGCGCTGGGCGGCGGCAGCCAGATCGAGGAGCTGCCGGTTGGCATGGGCGAAGCCCTCGGTGTCGCGGAACATCGCTGATCCCACCACGAACACGTTGGCGCCGGAGGCGGCGGCATCCCCGATCGTCTCCGGCGCGATGCCACCGTCGATCTCGATGTCGACATCGAGTCCACGTTCGTCCAGGAGGGCCCGGAGGCGTGACACCTTGGGCTCCATCGACGCCAGGTAACGCTGCCCGCCGAACCCGGGATTGACCGACATGACCAGCACCAGATCGACGAGGTCGAGCACGTTCTCGATCGCGTCGACGGGAGTGGCCGGGTTGAGCACCACTGCGGGCGAGACACCGAGATCGCGCACGGCACCGAGGGTGCGATGGAGGTGCGTGCACGACTCGGCGTGCACGATGAGGCGGGAGCACCCGGCATCGACCATCGACTTCAGGATCCACGTCGGTTCGGTGACCATGAGGTGCGCCTCGAACGGCAACGACACCAGAGGGCGGATCGAGGCGATGACCTCGGCGCCGAACGACAGGTTGGGTACGAAGTTGCCGTCCATGACATCCCAATGGATCCGGTCGACTCCGGCCTGCTCGAGTTCGACGCACACCTCGCCCAGTCGCGAGTAGTCGGCGGTGAGCACCGACGGCGCGATGGCGAGAGGACGGAGGGCGGCAGTCATCCGGGAATCGACCCTACCCGCCTACGCTCTCACGGTGATCGACCATCCCGACGTCGTCGGCGTCACCATCGAACGCTTCGTGGCCGGGGGAGCGGCGCTCGGTCGGCGAGACGATGGTCGGATCGTGCTCGTCGACGGCGCTCTCCCTCGAGAGCGGGTCACCGTCGCCGTGTCCGAGCGAGGCGGCACGCTCCACGGCACCGTGGTGCGCATCGACGGGGCTTCGTCGTCCCGGATCGAGCCGCACTGTCGTCACGTGGCCGACGGCTGCGGTGGTTGTGACCTCGCCCACATGGAGCACGCGGCGCAACTCCCGGCCAAGGTCGAGGTGGCACGCGACGCCATGATCCGCCTTGGCCGGTGGTCCGACCCTGTGATCGAGACGGGTCCGGCGCTGCCGCCCTGGGCGTATCGCACGGCGCTGCGCACCGCCGTGGTCGATGGTCGTGCCGCGCTCCGGTCCCGGGCCTCGCACGATGCCGTGCCCGTTCCCGACTGCGCCATCGTCCATCCGCTGCTGGCCGAACTGTTGGCCGAAGGTGACTTCGGGTCGGCGACCGAGGTCGACCTCCGCGTCGGAGCGGCGACGGGGGAGCGCATGGCCGTCGTCGGCCCCACTCGCACCGGCGTGCTCGTGCCCGACGATGTGCTCGTGGTGGGGGCCGATGAGCTGCGGGCCGGTCGGCGCGCCTGGATCCACGAGGAGGTGGCCGGGCGGAGATGGCGCATCTCGGCCGGTTCGTTCTTCCAGACACGTCCCGAC
>VERC01000018.1 GCA_018882825.1 Acidimicrobiia bacterium
GTCAGAACTCCGCCACACCCGGAGGGCGAAGTCGGTCGACGAGCAGCATCACCGCGACGGTGAGCACCATCAGGATGGCCGACAGGGCCATCGCCTGCGCGAACGACCACTCCCCCGGTCGCCCCAGCGCTCGATGGACGGCGACCGGCAGGGTGGGTCGCGCCGGACGAGCGAGGAAGGCCGTGGCCCCGAACTCGCCGAGCGAGACGGCGAAGGCGAATCCGGCGGCACCGGCGACGGCGCGACCGAGGATGGGCGCGTCGACGCTGCGCCGGACCCGGCCCGGCGACGCCCCGAGGACGGCCGCCGCCTCGTGCAGACGTGGATCGATGGCCCGCACGGCCGGCACCAACAGTCGCACCACGAAGGGCAGGGCCACCACGGCGTGGACGATGGGCACGATCCACACCGAGGACCGCAGATCGAACGGCGACCGGTCGAAGGTGAGCAGGAACCCGAAGCCCACGGTCACCGCCGACGTGCCGAGGGGCACCATCAGCGCCGTGTCGGCGAACCGGGACCACCGCGGCACACGTCCCCCACCCCCGGCGATGGCCCATGCCGCACAGGCGCCGAGCACGAGGGCCAGCACCGTGGCCATGGCCGCGAACTGGAGAGAGTTGCCCACGGCGTCGAGGGGCGGCACGTAGGCCGTCGACCCGCGCCGCGTGTCGCCCAACGACTGGAACGCACCCAGACCCCAGCCATCGGGCGTGGAGAAGGCGCGCACCGCCAGCACGACCAGTGGTGCTCCGAGCAGCGCGCCGATCACCACGAGGTTGCCGGCCACGAAGGTGCGCGCCCGCCATCCGACGGCTGGTCGCCGCGACTCCTCGGCCCGCCGCTGTTCGAGGGCCACGGCGCGACGGTGCTGGCTGCGTCCGAACCACCACAGCACCGCCACCACCAGGACGAGTTGCAGCAGGGCCAGCACGGCCGCCACGTCGAGGTTCAGCAGGCGCGCCGTCTGTTGGTAGATCTCGACCTCGACGGTGCGATGGGCCGTCCCCCCGAGCAACAGGACGATACCGAAGGACGTGAAGCTGAACAGGAACACGATCGAGGACGCGGCGGCCAGCGCCGGTCGCAGGAGCGGCAGCGTGACCCGTCGGAACGTCGTCCATGTCGAGGCCCCGAGGGTTCGAGCGGCCTCCTCGACCCGCGGGTCGATGGTCATCCACGTGGCGCCGACCGTTCGCACCACCACGGCGTAGTTGAAGAAGACGTGACCGATGAGGATCGCCCACACCGTTCCCGACAGGTCGACACCGAGCACTCCCCCGGGACCGATCAGACCGAGCAGCGCCACGCCCACCACCACCGTGGGCAGCACGAAGGGCACGAGCAGCGCCGACCACAACACCGCGCGACCCCGGAAGCGGTAGCGAGCGAACATCGCTGCGCCGGGCAATCCGATCAGCACACACATGAGCGTCGAGACCGCTGCCTGCCACACCGTGAACCACAGCACGCGCCGGATAGACGGGTCGGTGGCCACGTCGGCGAACACCGACAGGTCCCACGCGCCGTCGGGGCGGAGGCCACGCTCGATGATCGTGGCCACCGGCCACACGAAGAACACGGCGAGGAAGAGCAGCGGTGGCGCGGCGGCGACCATCCGCCACCGACGGGCCGCGTTGGTGTGCGTCAGCGGAACAGTGCCGACCACTGGCCGACCCACCGGTCACGGTTCGCGGCCACCTGCTCGTAGGGCAGCGACAATGGTTCATCGACCACCGCGGTGTACTTGGCGAAGGTGTCGGGCAACGGCGTGCCCGACACCACCGGGTACACGTACATCTGCAGTGGCATGTCCGCCTGGAACGAGCGGCCCAACATGAACTCGATGAAGGTGGCCGCGGCTTCGGGATGGCGGGCGCCGCGAAGTATGCCGGCGAACTCGATCTGGCGATAACAGGTCGAGGTGATGACTCCGGTCGGGGTGGCGTCGACGTCCGCACTGGTGTCGGAGACCTCGGCCGGTGGGCTGGAGGCGTAGGACACCACCAGCGGTCGGGTTCCCTCGCCGCTGCCTCCGGAGAATTCGCCGTAGTAGGCGGTCTCCCAGCCATCGACCACCTTGACCCCGTTGGCCTTGAGCGCCTTCCAGTAGCGCAACCACGCCGCGTCGGCGGAGGTGTCGTCGCCACCACCGAACCGAGCGATGGTGGCCAGCATGAAGGCCAGCCCGGGCGTCGACGACGCCGGGTCCTGCACCACCAACTGTCCGGCGTGGTCGGGGGCGGTGAGGTCCTCGAAGGCGCGGGGCAGCGATCGGCCCGACGAGGTGAACGCATCTCGATCGAAGTTCACGCACACCTCGGCGTGGTCGATCGGGGTGACCAGACCGTCGGTGACGACGGAGGCGTAGGCGGGATCCACATCGGCGAGACGCACCGCGTCGTAGGGAACCACCAAGCGCGCCGCGCTCACCGAGCCGAGCAGGTTCTCGTCGATCCCGAAGATCACATCGGCCACGGGATTGCCGGCGGTGAGGATCGCCGCATTGGTCATGGTCACGGCGTCACCGGCCTGGACGAGTTCGACGCGGACGTTCGTCTCCCGTTCGAACTCCTCGATCACCTCGGCACTCACGGCGAACGAATCGTGGGCCAGCACGCGCAGCGTCACCGGTTCGTCGAACCGCACCAGTGCACCATCGACCACTCCCGGCGACACGGCCGCGGTGTTCGATGGCGCCGACGACGAGCACGCCGCGACCACGAGGGTCAGGGCGACGGTCAGCGCGAGGGTCATGACGGCAACGACCGTTCCTCGTCGGTTGGTGCTCATGTATCGCCTCCATCGGTGGGGAACTCGGGGCCGGGTCGGATCACGAGGAGTGTCCCGCCGTCGATCGAGACCGTGGCCGACCGATCGAGCATCACATTGCTGACACCTCGGGTCGTCCCAGCGTCCAGATCCTCACCGTGCAGCGGATACTCGAGACCGACACACCGCACACCGGTGGCGTGACCGTGGATCGGCAACAACGTGACGACATCGCCCGGTGCGCCGTCGAAGGTCACGGCCCCGGGTCCGTGCACGACCGAGATGCGCGCCGAGTCCAGTACCGCGTGCATCCGCACACCCGCCCAGCGGGGCGAAGCGAGGACGAAGGCGTTGGCCACCGACTGATCGACACGCCCGCCGTGCCCGGCGACGACGATCACCGACGTCGCGCCGGCGCGCACGGCCACGTCGATGGCCAGTTCGAGATCGGTGGCGTCCTTGTCGACCGGATGTCGTTCGATGCGGGTGGCGCGACGTTCGAGTTCGCCCAGCACCGAGGGGTCGATGGAGTCGAGGTCCCCGACCACGACGTCGATGGTCAATCCGGCGGCGAGGGCATGGTCGGCACCGGAGTCGGCGGCCACCACGATCGTGTCGGGTCCACCGAGTCGGCCGAGCGCCTCGAGATCGGGGGTGGCGCCGCCGGCCACGACAACAGCGACGGCGCCCGCGCCGGTCGACGAGTCGCCGTGCGGCGCGCCCCGCTCGTCGTGCGTTCCCGGTCCGACCACCACTGCTCTCCTGTTCGCGGATCACACGAGAGCGCCGGAGCGTCGGTCGAGACTCCCTTCGCCGGCATGACCCGGATCAGGTTCGACGGTCGGAGGCAGGCCTCCCTCTCAGCCCCGAAGGGCTCCCGTGTTCCGGCGCCACGGTACACGCCCGGCCGATGAGCGCCTCGTCGTGATGGAAGACTGCCCGCGTCGGAGGGAGAGGGACATGGAACTGCTGCGGACACCCGAGGAAAGATTCGCCGATCTGCCCGACTTCGACTTCGCCCCCCACTACGTGGAGGTGGCCGATCCCACCGACGACAGCCAGTCCATCCGAATCCACCATCTCGACGAGGGATCGTCCGACGGCGACGTCGTGCTGTTGCTGCACGGCGAACCGAGCTGGTGCTACCTGTACCGGTCGATGATCGGACCGCTGGTGGCGGCCGGCCATCGTGTCGTGGCTCCCGACCTCGTCGGCTTCGGTCGCTCCGACAAGCCGACCTCACGCCACGACCACACGTACGCCCGTCACGTCGAATGGTGGCGCGAGGCGCTGTTCGATCGACTCGACCTTCGTGACATCACCGTGTTCGCTCAGGACTGGGGAGGACTGGTGGGTCTGCGCCTGGTGGCCGAACACCCCGAACGGTTCGCCCGGATCGTGGTGGCCAACACCGGCCTCGGCACCGGCGACGGGCGCCAGACCGAGGGATTCCTGGCCTGGCAGGAGTTCTCCCAGAGCGTGCCCGAGTTCCCGGTCGGTCGGATCATCGCCGGTGGCACCACCCGACCACTCACCGACGCCGAGGTGGCGGCCTACGACGCCCCCTTCCCCGACGAGTCGTACAAGGAGGGTCCGAGGGCCATGCCGGCGCTGGTCCCGTCGACCCCGGACGATCCGGCGTCACCCGCCAACCGTCGGGCATGGCAGGTGCTCGAGAAGATGGAGACGCCCGTGCTCACGGCGTTCTCCGATCGCGATCCGGTCACCGCCGGAGGCGAGAAGGCCTTCCAGCGCCGGATCCCCGGAGCGGCCGGTCGTGACCACGTCACCATCGAAGGGGCCGGACACTTCCTCCAGGAGGACGCCGGCGCGCGCCTGGCCGACATCGTCGTGTCGTTCATCGCCGCCACCTAGTGTCGCCCCATGATCCTCGTCGCCATCTTCGCCATCTTCGCCGTCGTGTGCATCGTCGCCTTCGGCACCCAGATCAGCCGTCGTCGACGCTACGAGCGCGGCGAGTACGACCCCGAGGACGTCTGAGTCGTCACCGTCGGTGAACCCGCACGACGAGTGACCACTTCCGCCCACTGACCGACTGCGGTCGAGCGTCCGGCCCGTCGGACTACCCGACTCACCGCGAGAACATGGCCACGATCGACGAACGATCGACCGTGCCCACCACCTCGCACCCGACCGTGTTGAAGGTGACGGTGCTGCGACGGCGTGCCAGTCGCCATGCGTCGGTCCCCAGGGCGCTGCGCACCTGCCACAGCATCGTGCGGACTCGCTGGCCGATGCGGGCGGGATCGGCGCCCGGCCACAGGATCGCCGCCAGTTCATCGACCGTGATGCCGTCCGCCCCGGCGTCGATCACGAGTCGCAGGGCGGCCTCGGCATGACGGGTGAGGAACAAGATGGGTTGGCCATCGCGTCGCGCGGCGCAGGGACCATCGAGTTCGATCGACAGACTGCCGGTGGGATCGACGAGCCGCACGTAGGCGATGTCGGCCGGGAGTTCGGCCAACAGACCGCGGACCTGCCGGGTGGAGTTATCGCCATCGAGTCCGGCGAGAAGCACCATCGCCCGGGCCGACCAGTAACGGGCCCGCCACTTCGCGAAGGTCTCGAGGGCGGCTCCGGCCCGTGCCCGGGCCTCGTCGACACGACCGTCAGCGGCCACGATCTCGGCGACCCGCAACTCGTTCATGGCCCGCTCGATGGGTGAATCGAGGACCGGCACGACGGAGTCGATACGGGCCACGGCCTCCTCCGATCGGCCGGTCGCAGCCAGACCCCACCCCTCGGCCAGATCGACGTGGGCCCGAAGCCGGTCGTCGTCCGACTCGGCCGCAACGCGCCGACACCGTTCCAGGTCGGCCTCCAGGGTGACACCGTCCGGAAAATCGCCACCGGCGATGCGCATCAAGCGCAGGTAGACCTCATCGGCCACCGAACCGTGCGCCTCCGCCAGGGCCATAGCCCTGTCGAAGTCGGCGAGCGCCCGATCATCGTCGCCTCGCAGCCGCCAGATCATCCCGCTCACGCCGAGCGCCTGCAGCACCGGCTGGTGATCACCGCGCTCGGTGGCCCTCTCGATGATGCGGTCGAATCCCCGAAGGGCCCGATCGAACTCCCCTCGCCAGTTGTCGACCAGAGTGGCGGCCACCAGGAGGTCCCACGCCCGGCACTCGGAATCGGGATCGGGCTGCGACTCCGCGCTCGAGAGCCCACAGCGCAGGCGCTCGATCTCCGAGGCGATGCCGTCGAGATCGACCTCCCCCCAGAAGTGGCCCAGTCCCACCACCTCCAGTTGTTGCCGGATCGCCCACATGGCCAGCCACCGTCCCGCTCGGATCTGGGGCGAGCCTTGTCCCCCCGGGCGCTCTACGTCAACGTACAGTCGTGCACATCGGACCCGACAGCGGTGTCGGGCAGGAGAGGGCTCGATGAGTGAGACGGCGACGCCGGCGCGGCAACGGATGCTGGATGCCGCGCTCCGGATCTGGGGCGAGGCGTCCACGGCCGATCTGTTCGCCGGACTGTCGGTCACCGAGGTGGCCCGCTCGGCCGGCGTCACCCGCTCGACCTTCTACGCGCACTGGCCGACCACCGCGGACTACCTGCGCGACCTCGTCGACCATCTGGCCGATCCCGTCTGGGGTTCCACCCCCACCGACGCCGCTTCGGCCGATGCAGTTCTCGGTCGAGGTGGACTCCGGCTCCTCGAGCGCCTTCTCGCCGCCTCCGACCAACACGTGCGCGCCCTGATCGACGACCCCGCCTTCCCGGTCCGCCTGGCCCTGATGGCGCGCGCCGGCGATCCGACGTTGGTCGACGGCCTGCGTACCGCCCAGCACGCGGCCGCTGATGCCTACGGTCGGCAGACCGCTCAACTGAACACGTTGTGGGGCCGAGTGGTCCGGCCGCCGTTGGAACCACAACATCTCCTCATGCTCCTGGAGGCGATGGCCGAGGGTACGGCGCAGCGCCATCGTCTCGACCCGGAGCGTTTCCCCACCTCCGTCTACGGACTGGCGGCCATGTCGTTGTTGTTGGTGGCCACCCGGCACCCCAGCGACAACCGCACGGTCCACGAGGTGCTCGAGGTGGTCAACGACTGGCCCACGGCTCGGCCCGCCGCGGTGGCCTCGTCGTCACCGATCGACACTTCACCGCTGTCGGACACCGAGATCCGGGTGATCCTCGCCGAGGCCCGGCGACTGGCCGACAGCGAGGGATGGATCGAACTCTCACTGGCGCGGCTGGCCGCCCAGACCTCGACGCCCGAGTCGAGGATCCTGCAGGCCTTCGGGTCCCGGGCCGGACTGGCGCTCGCCGTCTACCTGTTGGCCGTCCAAGAGCGGTTCGACCTCGTCGTTCCCTCCGACGATCCGATGGCCGACCTGCGCGCCCTGCTGGAGATCAAGATCGATGAGCTGCAGCGCACCTCGGTGTTCGCCCAGTCGATCGCCGCCATCCTCAGCGGTGGCTCGACCTACGCCCGACCTCACTCGTTCGACTTCGATCCCCGACCGAGGTTCGTGGCCGCGATCGAACGGGCCCGGTCCTCCGGATGCCTCGATCCGACGCTCGATGCCAGCGAACTGGCCACGATCCTCGACGACACGGTGCTGGTCAGCAATCTCCGACTGACAGCGAGGAACGCCCTGTCCATCGATGCCGTCGAGTTGGTTCTACGCGGCGCCGGCGCCGCGCCGAAGGCCGAGCCGACCCCACCAGTAGCGTGACCGTCCGGTGATGTCCTCAGAGTCGACGATCGAGGTGCCGGACGCGGTGGCACCCATCACGACGTCGTGGCGCTCGGCTCGCACGATCCTCACGGCGCTGACCGTGGTCGTCGCCGTCGGTCTGGTGCTGTGGCCCCTGCTCGACCTCGCCCGAACCGCATCCGGACTCGTCTGGCGTCCGAGCGGTGACTGGGCGGTCATCGCCCTGCGCACCGACGACGTCGGTCGACTCACGCCGCTCCTCGGGCCCTACTCGCGCTTCGGATGGAATCATCCGGGCCCGTTGCTGTTCTGGTCGCTGTCGATCCCCTACCGGATGCTCGGCGCGCACCCCCAGTCGATCCTGTCGGCCGCCGCGCTGCTCAACGCCGTCGTCGTCGTGGCCATCGCCGGCGTGGCCTGGCGTCGGGGCCGTGCCGTGTTCGTCGTCATGACGATGGCGGCGATGGCGATCCTCTTCCACGCGCTCGGCCCGGTGGTGCTGCGCGATCCGTGGAACCCCTACCTCACCCTCCTGCCGCTCCTGCTGCTCACCCTCCTGTCGTGGTCGATCGCCGAGGGTGACCGGTGGATGTGGGTGCCGTTCGCGTTCGTGGCGTCGATCGAGATCGAGAGTCATGTGGGCTATCTGCCCATGGTGGTCGTGCTGGCCGTCGTCGCCTCCGTCCTGGCCCGCGCACGACGACCACGTGCCCCGATGCTGCCCGTCGATCGACGGTCGAGGACCTTCCTGCTCGGAGCGATCGCCGCCACCCTCGTGCTGTGCTGGCTGCCGGCACTCATCGATCAGGTGGCCGGCACCGGCAACGCCCTCGCCATCCTCGACTACTTCGCCGATCCCGGAGCCCGACCCGCCGGACTGGGCACCGCCCTCGAGGTCATGGCCGGACAACTGCGCATCCCGGGCGCGCCGTGGCTGGGCGTCACCGAACGCGCCGGACCCGATGGTCAGTTGCTGGGCGCGCCACTGACTGCGCTCCTCGTTCCCCTGCTCGCCTTCGCCGCCGCTCTGGGGTTCGCCCGTCGGCGCGCGCCGTCGGCTGCCCGACTCCAATGGACGGTGCTGGCCCTCACCGTGGGCGGCGTGGTGGCCACGTCGCGCGTCATCGGACCGGTGTTCGACTGGATCGTGCGGTGGTGGTGGATCATCGCCTGCCTGTGGTGGCTGTCGATCGCGTGGTCGCTGTGGTCGATGGCGATCGGCGCGCTGCGCCTCCCCGCCGGACGCCGCGCCCTCACCGTCGGCGTCGTGGCCATCGGTCTCGTGACGATCCACGCCGGCGTCGCCCCGGTGGTGACGGCCTCGACCGCCGCACCGGCACCGAACGCCCCGACCAGTCAGGTGCTCGGCAACTTCCTCGAACCCGTCGTCGACGCCCTGCGCGACAACGGCCCCGTGTTTGTCGAGACCATCGGTTCGGTGCGCGGCGACTACGGCGATGCCGTGCGGTATGCCCTCGAGCGCGCCGGCGTCGACGTGGCCGTCGGCGACGACCTCATCACCCACTACGGACCCCAACGCGACATCGCCCGGCGAGGGACCCGGTCGACGGTGTGGGTGGTGAGCGCGGATGCCATCGGCGTGTTCCGCGGCGACGCCTCGATGGTCGAGCTCGGCGGGTGGGATCCGCTCGGCCCCGACGAACGCCGAGCGTTCGAGATCGACCGCGACGAACTCCAGAGCCAGTTGCGAGCCATCGGGCGTGACGACCTCGCGCTCGCGCTCACCAATGGCGGAGGCGGTGTCGACTCCGCGGCCGCCGGACTCGACGGCGTCGATCAGGCGTTGCTGCAACGGGTGGAGCGCATCCGACGACGCGGGGATCCCGTGGCCGTGTTCATCGGTCCGGCCCCGACCCGCTGAGACGTCACTCGCCGACCGAATCGGCTCCGCTTCGTTCCCAGCGGAGCCACGCTTCCATGAATCCGTCGAGGTCACCGTCGAGCACGGCGTCGACGTTGCCGGTCTCGTGACCGGAGCGCAGGTCCTTGACCATCTGGTACGGCTGCAGCACATAGGAACGGATCTGACTGCCGAACCCCACCGAGCGCTGCTCACCGCGGATCGACGAGAGTTCAGCCTCGCGCTCGGCCCGCTGCAGTTCGGCCAACTTGGCCCGGAGGATCTGCATCGCCCGGTCCTTGTTCTGGTGCTGACTGCGTTCGTTCTGACACGAGGTGACGATCCCCGTGGGGAGATGCGTGATGCGCACGGCCGAGTCGGTCACGTTCACGTGCTGGCCGCCGGCGCCGCTCGCGCGGTAGGTGTCGATGCGGAGGTCCTTCTCGTCGATCTCGATGTCGGGGACGTCCTCGAGGAACGGCGTCACCTTCAGCGCGGCGAACGCCGTCTGACGCTTCCCCTGCGCGTTGAACGGGGAGATGCGCACCAGGCGATGCACACCGTGCTCCGACCGCATCCGACCGTAGGCATGGCGTCCCTCGACGAGGAACGTGGCCGACGAGATACCGGCTTCGTTCCCGGCCGACACCTCGTCGAGTTCGACGTCGAAGCCGCGCTTCTCCGCCCAGCGGAGGAACATCCGCAACAGCATGTTGGCCCAGTCCTGGGCATCGGCGCCGCCCTCACCGGACTGGATCTCACAGATGGCGGGCTTGTCGTCGTACTCCCCGGTGAACAGGGCGCGCAGTTCGAGTTCGGCGAGGTCGGAGGCCAGTGCCCCGATCGACTCGGCGACCTCGGCCTCGACGGAGTCGTCACCCTCCTCGCGTCCGAGTTCATGGAGGGTCTCGGCGTCCTCGACCCGGGACAGCAGACGCTCGTACATCTCGATGTCCTCGATGGCGGCCGAGAGTTCGCCCGTCACCCGCCGAGCAGTGTCCGGATCGTCCCAGAGATCCGGACGACTGGCCTCGATCTCCAGTCGGGGCCGGTCGGCCCGGAGCTCGTCGATGCGCAGGTAGACCCTCGCCTCGTCCACCCGCTGCCGGAGCGCGCCGAGATCGTCGGAGAAATCCCTCATCGAACGATCATGCGCCGTGGCAGAGCTTGAACTTCTTGCCCGATCCGCAGGGACAGGGCGCGTTGCGCGGCGTGCGATCCCAGTCGTCCTTGACCACCGGCGTGTTGACGGGGGCCTCTTCCATCTCGGGAGGCGGCATCATGCCTTCGGCCAGCGCCTGGGCCCGCGCCGCGTCGACCATGGTCGACCCGGACTCACTGGGGTCGACGGGGGCGGTGTAGGTCACGTCCGACAGCCGCGGTTGCTGGGTGCCCTGGTCGGCCACGGTCACCTGGGCATGCATGACGTAGGTGACGAAATCATTGGCGACGGCGTGCATCATGGCGCCGAACATCTCGTAACCCTCGCGTTGCCATTCGACGAGCGGATCCTTCTGCCCCATGGCCCGGAGGTTGATGCCCTCCTGGAGGTAGTCCATCTCGTAGAGGTGCTCACGCCACCGCTGGTCCATCACGCGCAACAGGACCTGTCGTTCGACCTCGCGCATGTTCTCGGGGCCGAACTCCTCCTCCCGGCGTTCGTAGTGGGCGGTGGCATCACCCATGAGCATCTCGTAGAGCTCGTCGGTGCTCATGGCCGACGACAGCGTGTCGATCGTGACCGGTGAGGGCCACATGGCCGCCACCTCGGCGTGCAGACCCTCCACATCCCACTCCTCGTGGTCATCGGAGACGCAGAAGGTGGTGATGGCGCCGTCGATGGCCTCGGCGATGAGTCCGAGCGACTCCTCACGGAGGTCGATCTGATCGAGGATCTGATCGCGGCGCTTGTAGATGACCTTGCGCTGCTCGTTCATCACCTCGTCGTACTTGAGCACGTTCTTGCGGATCTCCGCGTTGCGTTGCTCGACGGTGTTCTGGGCCCGCTCGATGGCCTTGCTCACCATCTTCGCCTCGATCGGCACATCGTCATCGAGCGTCTTGCCCATGACCCAGTTCATGGCCCCCGTGGCGAACAAGCGCATGAGATCGTCCTCGAGCGACAGGTAGAAGCGACTCTCACCCGGATCGCCCTGTCGACCGGAACGGCCCCGCAACTGGTTGTCGATGCGCCGACTCTCGTGGCGTTCGGTACCGAGCACGTAGAGACCGCCCAGTTCCCGCACCTGTTCACGGGCCGCACGGCACTCCGGTTCGTGGAGGGCCACGAGTTCTGCCAGTCGGGCGTGCCCTTCGGGAGAGTCGGGACTCAGACCCTCGGCGGCCAGATCACGGGCGGCCAGACCTTCGGCGTTGCCACCGAGGATGATGTCGACGCCGCGACCGGCCATGTTGGTGGCCACGGTGACGGCCCCGAGGCGACCGGCCTGCGAGACGATGTCGGCCTCGCGGAAGTGCAACTTGGCGTTGAGGACCTCGTGGGGCACGCCGCGCTTCTGAAGGAACCGGGAGAGCTTCTCCGACTTCTCCACCGAGATGGTGCCGACCAGCACCGGCTGCCCGACGTCGTTGCGGGCGATGATGTCGTCCACCACCGCGTTGAACTTGGCGTCCTCGGTCTTGTAGATGAGATCGGCGCGGTCCTGGCGGATCATGGGACGGTGCGTGGGGATGGGCACGACGTGGAGCCCGTAGGTCGTGAGGAACTCCGACGCCTCGGTCTCGGCCGTACCGGTCATCCCGGCGAGCTTGTCGTACATGCGGAAGTAGTTCTGGAGCGTGATCGTGGCGAGGGTCTGGCTCTCCTCGGCGATCTTCACGCCCTCCTTGGCCTCGACGGCCTGGTGCAGACCCTCCGACCACCGACGCCCCTCGAGGATGCGTCCGGTGAACTCGTCGACGATCCGCACCTCACCGTGCTGGATGACGTAGTCCTTGTCGCGCTTGAAGAGTTCCTTCGCCCGCAGCGCGGCCTGCAACTGATGCACGAGGTTCTGTGACACCTCGTCGTACATGTTCTCGACGCCGAGCGCCTTCTCGACCGCCTCGACGCCCTCGTCGGTGGGCGCGACCGTGCGCTTCTCCTCGTCCACCTCGTAGTGCACGTCGCGCTTGAGGCCGCGGACGATGGAGGCGAACTGGTAGTAGATCTTGGCTCCGTCGGCGATGCGGCCCGAGATGATCAGCGGGGTCCGGGCCTCGTCGATGAGGATCGAGTCGATCTCGTCCACGATGCAGAAGGAGTGACCCCGCTGGACCTGATCGCCTCGACTGAGCGCCATGTTGTCGCGCAGGTAGTCGAAGCCGAACTCGTTGTTGGTGCCGTAGGTGATGTCGCTGGCGTACTGAACCCGCTTGTTGTTCGGGTCGTAGTCGCCGGGCAGCACCAGGCCGACCGAGAGACCGAGTCGACGATGGACCCGGCCCATCCACGTGGAGTCTCGGGTGGCCAGGTAGTCGTTGACGGTGATGACGTGCACGCCCTTGCCGGCAAGGGCGTTCAGGTAGACGGGCAGGGTCGAGACCAGGGTCTTGCCCTCACCGGTGCGCATCTCGGCCACCCAGCCGAAGTGCAGCGCGGCTCCGCCCATGAGCTGCACGTCGTAGTGCCGTTCACCGATCTCGCGGCGAGCGGCCTCACGCACGACGGCGAAGGCCTCGATGAGGAGATCGTCGAGGTCGGCCCCGTTGTCGAGGCGTTCGCGGAACTCGACCGTTCGATGGGCGAGGGCATCGTCGGACAGCGCCTCGATCTCGGGTTCGAGGGCGTTGATCTCCGGAACCAGCGCCTGGATGGCCCGGACCTTCTTGCCCTCGCCGGCGCGCAGGATCTTGTCGAGGATGCCCATGGGAGTGGCGAGTCTACCGATGACCGGCCGACCGCTGGTTCAGCCGGGAGGCCGGTGGGACTCACCAGCGGGGCGTGCGGGCCAGGACCAGTCCCGTCACCCGTGCCACCCCGGCACCACGGAGTGCGCTCGCCGCTGCGGCCATGGTGGCCCCGGTGGTGAGGACGTCGTCACACACGATCACCTCCGTCGGGGGCGATCCGAACACGTCGAACTCGACTCCGTCGAGGCGCTCGCGCCGCGTGCGGCCCGTCTGGGACGGTCCGCCCGACCGACGCAGCAGCCGCCGGACCGGTAGACGGGCCGACTCGGCCACCGCCCGGGCCAGCACCTCGGCCTGGTCGTACCCACGGGCGCGGCGACGGCGGGCGGTGGTCGGAGCCCAGGTCACCGTCGGGACGACCGGTCCCGGTCGCAGACCATCGAGGAGGAGGGCCAGGGGCGGTCCGAACACCCGGGCCACGTCGCGCCGGCCCTCGAACTTGAACGCCCCCACGATCGGTCTCGACGAATCGTCGTACCGCAGCAGCGCGAGGCTGCCGTCGGTCCCATCGGGTTCGACGACCCGATCGGCCGGAGCCAGTGGCGCCAGGCAGGAACCGCACACCACCGCCCCCGGCGAGCGGCACACGACGCAGTGCGGTGGGAGCCACAGATCGACGACGTCACGGAGGACCCGACGGACGAGGGCGCGCATGCGCCGACGGTAGGAGTCGAGCCCGAACCGCGCCCGGGCCGTCTCGCTCTAGTGCATCAACCGCGGCGGATCGGTGCGGTCGATGATGGAGTCGGCCCGACGACGCACTGCGGCGTTGGTGTCGTCGTGGGTGATGATCCAGAACTGCCGGGTCCGCACCGCCTCGACGACCCGGCCGGCGACCTCGTCGGGATCGATACCGCGGTCGATGAAGGTCTGCACGATCGCGCCGAGGGCGTCGACCTCGTCGGCCGCCGCTCCGGGTCGGTTGCGGGCGGAGGTGGCGATGTTCGTCTTCACCCACGATGGGCACAGCACCGAGACGCCGACCGGCGACGACTCGGCGGCCAGTTCGCTGAACAACGTCTCGGACAGGGCCACCACTCCGTACTTGGCCACGTTGTAGGGGCCCATGTAGGGCGCGGCGAACAGACCGGCCACCGAGGCGGTGTTCACGATGTGCCCCTCACCCTGGGCCAACAGGAGGGGCAGGAACACGCGGACCCCGTGCACCACGCTCCACAGATCGACGTCGATGACCCACTTCCAGGCTTCGATGTCCATGGCGGCCATCGGTCCACCGCCGCCGACTCCGGCGTTGTTGCACACGAGGTGGACGGCACCGAAGGCGTCGAGCGCGGTGTCGCGCAGTGCCTCGATGTCCGTGGCCGACGACACGTCACAGCGCGTGGCCACGACCAGGGCACCGGCCGACATCGCCGCCGCCGCCTCGTCGAGCGGACCCTGCTCGATGTCGGCCATCACGACCTTCATGCCTTCGCTGGCGAAACGAGTGGCCATCGAGCGCCCGATGCCGCTGGCCGCACCGGTGACGACGGCCACCTTCCCGTTCAGCTCCTCCATGTCTCCCCCTCCGTGGACTGCGGCAGATTCAGTAGCGGTAGTGGTCCGACTTGTACGGCCCCTCGACCGGGATGCCCAGGTAGGCGGCCTGATCCTCGGTGAGCTGCGTGAGGCGCACGCCGAGCGCGTCGAGATGCAGACGTGCCACCTTCTCGTCGAGGTGCTTGGGGAGCGTGTACACGCGCCGTTCGTAGAAGTCACGGTGACCGAAGAGCTCGATCTGGGCGATCACCTGGTTGGAGAACGAGTTCGACATCACGAACGACGGATGACCGGTGGCGCACCCGAGGTTCATGAGACGACCCTCGGCCAGCACGATCACGGAGTGACCGTCGGGGAAGACGTACTCGTCGACCTGCGGCTTGATGACGACGCGCTGCACGTCGCTCATCTTCTTGAGGCCGGCCATGTCGATCTCGTTGTCGAAGTGACCGATGTTGCTCACGATGGCGTTGTGCTTCATGCGGGCCATGTGCTCGGCGGTGATGATGTTGAAGTTGCCGGTGGCGGTCACGTAGATGTCGCAGTAGTCGAGGACGTCCTCGAGGCGGGCCACCTGGTAGCCCTCCATCGCCGCCTGCAGCGCGCAGATCGGGTCGATCTCGGCCACGATGACCCGCGCTCCCTGGCCGCGCAACGACGCCGCACAGCCCTTCCCCACATCGCCGTAGCCGCACACGAGCGCGACCTTGCCGCCGATCATCACGTCGGTGGCCCGGTTCAGGCCGTCGATGAGGCTGTGTCGACAGCCGTAGAGGTTGTCGAACTTCGACTTGGTCACCGAATCGTTGACGTTGATGGCCGGGAACAACAGTTGACCGGCCTCCTGCATCTGGTAGAGGCGATGGACCCCGGTGGTGGTCTCCTCGGTCACACCCTTGATGCCCTCGGCGACGCCGTGCCACAGGTTCGGTTCGGTGGCGACGGTGCGACGCAGGAGGTCGAGCACCACCGTCCACTCCTCCGAGTCGTCCTCGGTGGCTTCCGGCACCACGCCGGAACGCTCGTACTCGACGCCCTTGTGCACCAGCAGCGTGGCGTCGCCGCCATCGTCGAGGATCATGTTGGGACCACCACCGTCGGGCCACCGCAGGATCTGCTCGGTGCACCACCAGTACTCGGTGAGGTCCTCGCCCTTCCACGCGAACACCGAGACCCCCCGGGGCACCTCGAGGGTGCCTTCAGGGCCGACGACCACGGCGGCGGCGGCGTGATCCTGCGTGGAGAAGATGTTGCAGCTGGCCCAGCGCACCTCGGCCCCGAGACAGGTGAGCGTCTCGATCAGCACCGCCGTCTGGATGGTCATGTGCAGCGATCCGGTGATGCGGGCACCGGCCAGCGGTCGGGCGTCGGCGTACTCGGCCCGCAGCGCCATGAGCCCGGGCATCTCGTGCTCGGCCAGTTGGATCTCCTTGCGGCCGAAGCCGGCCAGCGTGAGATCGGCCACCTTGAAGTCGATCCCGTTGGCGTGATCGGCGACGAGGTCGGGAGACGGGGCGTGCGAGGTCATGGGCATCCTTCCACGGACGATGCGGGCGAAGTATTGGAGGCTGTGGCCCTCTGACCCTGCGATCAGCCCGCCGGGAGTGTAGGCCCTGCCCGTTCACCGACGCGGGAGTCGATCTCGTCGATGATCGGGACCGGCCCGGGATCGACGTCCTGGGCGAGGGCGGCATGGACCGACGTGATCAGACCGAACAGCGCAAGGTCGTACATCTGTGACAGGAGACCGTCACCCTCGGCGGCCACCACGTGCACGTCGCCCACCACCTCGACCATCAGTTCCTCGACGACGTCGAGACGCCGGGCCACCGACGGA
>VERC01000238.1 GCA_018882825.1 Acidimicrobiia bacterium
GAGCAGCATGATGTGGTAGCCGCCGGGTTCCATGCGCAGCGTGGCGCCGGCCGGGATCTGGATCGAGGACACCTCGCGCATCGACATCATGTCCGGCGCACCCGTCGACATCGACGTCGACGAAGGACCCCCCGAGACCGTCGTGGTCTCGTGGATCTCGGCCGCTCGGGCCACCGATGAGGCCACGGAGGCCGACAACAACTTCTCGACCCGATCGGTGGTGTTCTCCACGGTGACATAGGCGGCCCCGGCCCCCGAGGACATCGCCGACGCCCGGGCCCACCCGTCCTTCAGGATCAGACCCTCCACCTCGACCTGCGAACTGCCGGATCCCGAACAGGCGGTCACGGCCAGCACGAGCGCGACAGCAAGAGCGAGGATCGCCACGGATCCGGTGCGGCGGGGGGTGGTCATCGGGACTCCATTCATTGGTTCGACTGATTCGGGGGGTTCGACTGATTCGGGGGGGGTCGACCGACTCGGGGGTACGACCGACTCGGGGGACGCAGGTGATTCGAGAGGTTCAGGGGGCGCCGTAGGTGGTCGAGAGCACATGGGCGAGCGTGGCGGCCACATCGGGGCCCGGGGTGCCGAACGGGATCTCCCAGACGACCCGGCCCCGGTCGTCGACCACGTAGGTCGTGCCCGAATGGGCGACGCCGTACGTGGTGGCACCCTGCTCGTGGGGATCGACCTGCCATTGCGCACCGAAGTCGTAGGTGACGCCGTTCAGCTGGTACGAGTCCACTGCTCGCAGCGACCGGGTCGCGGTGGTCGGGAAGAAGTGCGACAGGTACTCGTTGAGTCGGTCCCCCGTGTCGCGTTCGATGTCGACCGTGACGAAGGCCACTTCGATGCGATCCGCCGTCGCCGCCGGGAGTTCCGCGATCCCGGCCGCGGTGTCGGCCATCGTCAGCGGACAGATGTCGGGGCAGGAGAGGTACCCGAAGTAGACGACGAGCAGATCACCCGACGGCGCCCGCATCGGGAAGGGCACACCGGCAGGATCGGTGGAGTGGTCGGGCAGGGAGCGTCGACCGACCTCACGAGGCGGCGACGGCGCGTAGCCGACCACTCGCCCGTCACCCGCTCCGTCGGCCGACGACGAACCGGTCGAACAGGCGATCGACATCGTTGCCGAGCAGACCAGGAACACCACCGCCAACGTCCGCGCCATCGTCGATGCCGAGGCGCCGCGGGCACTCCTCACCGCCGCGCTGATGGGTGTCGGTGTCACCTCCTCACTCTGCCAGCAGCGCCGACCCATCGGTACCGTTCACGAAAGGTTCACGACGCTCGTCCCGTGCGAAAGGGACCTTCGTCCCACGACTGTGACCGACGACCGCTCACGACACGGGCCATGCGGCGCGCACCTTTCGCCACGTCTCGTCCAGCGGCTCGGGCAGCACCCGGGTGTTGGCCACTGCGGTCATGAAGTTGCTGTCGGCGTCCCAACGCGGCAGCACATGGGCGTGCACGTGATCGGGCACGCCTGCGCCGGCGGCGCGACCGAGGTTGAGCCCGACGTTGACCCCATCGCACCGATAGGCGCGGCGCAGGGCGACCACTGCGTCGCGCTGGAGGCGCGACATCTCCACGAGTTCCTCGTCGGTCAGGGCCTCGTAGTCGGACACGGCGCGGTTGGGCAACACCAACAGGTGTCCGTTGGTGTACGGATAGGCGTTGAGCAGGACCGAGCAGTGACGTCCTCGATGGACGATCATCCCCTCGGCATCGTCGAGGCGGAGGATCCGCTCGAACAACGAACCGGATTCGTCGGGTGCCAGGGCCGAATCGTCCTCGTTGACCGCAGTGATGTAGGAGTGCCGCCAACCGGCCCACAGATGATCGAGCGCCGGCCGATCGGTCATGAAGCGTGCGAGGCCACGTCGCCGGCCAGGCGTTCGACGAAGGCCTCGAACGGGACGTTGCGCTCGACCTCACCACCCCGGGGGTTCACCCCGACGGTCCCGTGGGCGACGTCGTCGTCCCCCACCACCAGCACGTACGGCAACTTCTCGAGTTTGGCCTTCCGGATCCGCCCACCGAGAGGCTCGTCGGCCGCGACCATGTCGGCCCGATGGCCCCGCGCCCGGAGGCTGGCCACCAGCACGCGAGCGTGCGCATCGTGATCGTCACGGACCGGGAGGATCCGCACCTGCACCGGGGCCAACCATGCGGGGAACGCACCGGCGTAGTGCTCGAGCAGCACGCCGAAGAACCGCTCGATCGACCCGAACAGCGCCCGGTGCAGCATGATCGGACGACGCCGCGAGCCATCGGGAGCGACGTATTCGAGATCGAACCGCTCGGGGTGGTTGAAGTCGCACTGGATGGTGCTCAACTGCCAGGTCCGACCGATGGCATCCCGCACGTCGATGTCGATCTTCGGACCGTAGAAGGCGGCGTCACCCTCCTTGATCGAATAAGGCAGGCCGTACTTGTCGAGAGCGGCGCGCAGCGCATCGGTGGCCCGATTCCAGATCTCGTCGCTGCCCACGTACTTCTCGGGGTCCTTGGTGCTCAGGTTGGCCGTGAACTCGTGGAAGCCGAAAGCCTGGAGCACGCTCATGATGAAGTCGAGCAACGAGGCGATCTCGTCGGCCAGTTGCTCCTCTGTGCAGTAGATGTGGCTGTCGTCCTGCGTGAACCCGCGGATGCGCATCAGTCCGTGCAACGTTCCCGCCCGCTCGTAGCGGTAGACCGTGCCGAGTTCGAACAACCGGAGCGGGAGTTCGCGATAGCTGCGCTGACTGCTGCGGTAGATCAGGCAGTGCATCGGACAGTTCATCGGCTTCGGGTAGTACGAGCCGTTGTCCATCTCCATCGGCGGGTACATCCCGTCCTTGTAGAACCCGAGATGACCCGAGGTCTCGAACAGGTTGGCGTTGGCCAGATGGGGAGTGACGACGAACTGGTAGCCGCCTCGCTCGTGACGATCGCGGCTGTAGTCCTCCATCAACTTGCGCACGATCGCGCCCTTGGGGTGCCACACGGCCAGTCCCCCGCCGAGTTCGGACGGAAAGCTCAGCAGGTCGAGTTCGGTGGCCAGTCTTCGGTGATCGCGCTTCTCCGCCTCCTCGAGGCGATGCAGGTACGCCTCGAGGTCCTTCTTGGAAGCCCAGGCCGTGCCGTAGATGCGCTGCAGCATCGGGTTGCGCTCGTCGCCGCGCCAGTAAGCACCCGCCACCCGCAGCAACTTGAAGTGACCCAGTCGACCGGTATGGGGCACATGGGGACCTCGGCACAGGTCGATGAACCGTGGCGGGTTCTCGTAGGTCCGCACCAGACCGGTCTCGGTGGCCGACATCGGATCCTCGGCTGCGCCCCGGATGATCTCGCACTTGTACTTGTGATCGCGGAACAGCTCGAGCGCCTCGGGCTCGGGGATCTCGTCACGGATGAACGGCTGCGACTCGGCGATGATCTCGCGCATCCTGACGTCGATCCGGTCCAGGTCGGCCGGGGTGAACGTCGCCCCTCCGGGCAGTTCGAAGTCGTAGTAGAAGCCGTTCTCCACCGGCGGACCGATGGCGAACGTGGCCCCGGGGAACAGGTCCAGCACCGCCTGGGCCAGGACGTGGGCCGTGGAGTGCCGAATGGTGAAGAGCCCCCGCTCGTCGGTCTCGGTGATGATCGCCACTGAATCGCCGTCGGCCAGCGGCCACACGAGATCGCGTTCGACGCCGTTGACCGATCCGATCACCGCCGCCTTGGCCAGACGACTGCCGATCTGTGCAGCCAGCCCGGCGACGGTGGTGCCCTCGTCGACCTCCCGACTCGACCCGTCGGGCAAGGTGATGGTGAAGGTCGACATGGCGGGCGATGGTACCCGAGGCTCTCCGAGGTC
>VERC01000239.1 GCA_018882825.1 Acidimicrobiia bacterium
TCGTAGATCTCCTCGACGGAGCCGGTGAAGGTGAACTGCGCGAGCGGGGCACCCGTCACGGTGTCGACCACCCAGACGCCACACTCCAACGATTCGGCTCGTTGCGCGATCGGGACCTCGGGAACGAGGGAGGACCTGCCCTTCGACAGTCCGACGAAGGCGAGATCACCGGCGAAAGCCAGACCCCGGGTGAAGCCCGGCATCGTGGCCACCGTCGTGACCCGACCGGAGTCCACGTCGACCGTGCACAGTCCACCGTTTCCCGACTCGAGGACCCACAACTTGCCGTTGTGCCACCGAGGGGAATGGGGGAACCACAGTCCGTCGGCGACGGTCTCGCCGGTCTCGACGTCGATGACTGCGCCCTGCGGTTCGGTCTGCCCCCTCCAACCTTGGGCGGTGTCGGTCCGGGCCAGGACCGTCACGTACTTCGGACGACCGTCGACCATGGCCAGTCCGTTGAGGTGGCAGCGATCGTCGCCGACGAGGGCGGTGACGAAGGGAGGGCGCCACTTCGGGAGGAAGCTCGATCCCGGTTCGAAGTTCACCAGACACGAGAAGCGGGTCGCCACCGCCCACAGCACGCCCTCGGCATCGAAGGCGAGGTCGTGGATGTTGATGTCGCCACTGATGTGGCACTGGTGGGGAACGAAGCACGCGTCGGTCCGGCCGCTCGGATCGATGAGGTTGGCGGCCGAGGGGTGGTTGTTGAAGCCCCACACCTCGGTGAGGGTGCCGAGGGCCAGCGACGACTTGTACAGGGCCAGACCCATGGGCCGGTCGAAGGCGCGGGTATGGGTGTTGATCCGGTCTCCGTCGTTGCGCAGGAACGCCAGGACCCCCGACTGGTGAGCGGTGACCGCCACCGTGACCCCGGCGTGGGCGAGCACCCGGGCGAAGCTCGGCGTCGCCCGGCTGCGCAATGCTTCCGGTCCGCGGTCGACGGGATCTCCCTGCGCCCCCATGGGCCCGGAGACGCCCTCCGGGGGCACGACGAAGGGTGTATCGGTTGCCATCGGTGATCCTCGGTCGGGAGCGGCGCGCATCGCGCCGGAGTGGTGCCCGCCAGTCTGCCCCATGGGGGTCCGATGCCCCGATCCCCGCCATGCCCGGTGACGGGTGTGCGAGGCTGCGGCCATGGGGGACACCATGTGGGAGCTCGTGGAGTCCACGGCCGACGTCCACCCCGATCGGGTGGTGGTCGCCGATGATCACGGGCGTCACCTGACGTCGGCGGGTCTTCGCAGCGCGGCCGAGGTGGCCGCCGCCGGACTGTCCGACCTGGGGATCGGACCCGGATCGGTCGTCTCCTGGCAGTTGCCCACCACGCTCGAGGCCGCCGTCATGCTCGTGGCCTGCGCTCGACTCGGTGCGGTCCAGAACCCGATCATCCCGTTGCTGCGGGAGCGCGAGATCGCCCACATCACCGCCGAGGTGGGTACCGATCTGTTCGTCGCGCCGACGGTGTGGCGAGGTTTCGACCACGCGACGATGGCCACCACACTCGGTCTGCGGTCGTGGACCGCCGACTACGAGACTGCCCTCGATGGCTCCATCGCGATGCGTCTACCTGCCGGCGATCCAGCGGTCCTCCCGGCGCCGCCCACCGACGCCGAGGCCTGTCGTTGGATCTACTTCTCGTCGGGCACGACGGCGGCGCCCAAGGGCGTGCGCCACAGTGACCGTTCTGCGGTGGCCTCGGCCGAATCGCTGTCGGAGCGGCTGGGGTTCGGTCCGGACGATGTGTATCCGATCGCCTGGCCGTTCACCCACATCGGCGGTATCGCCATGCTGGTCACCGCCCTGCGCACCGGGGTCCGACTCGTGGTGTTCGACGTGTTCGATCCGATGGTCACTGCCGACCGGATGGCGGTCCACTCCCCGACGATGTTCGGATCGGCCCAACCGTTCTTCCGTGCCTTCCTCGATGCCCAGGCCCGTCACGGCGACGTTCCTCTCTATCCGCGCGTGCGCGGTGCGGCGGGTGGTGGCGCTCCCATACCGGGCGAGATCAACCGCGAACTGGTCGAGGTGTTCGGCATCCCGGGGGTATGTGGCGCGTACGGGTTGACCGAGTTCCCCAATGCCACGTGCGAATGGTTCGATGCCGACGAGGTGGGAACCACGGTGGGCCCGGCCGGTCCCGGTGTCGAGGCCCGCGTCGCCGGCGGTGAGTTGCAGTTGCGGGGCGACCAGTGCTGTCTCGGGTACGTGGACTCGTCCCTCGATGCCGGACTGTTCACCGATGACGGCTGGTTGCGCACCGGTGATCTCGCCGTGATCGACGACGATGGTCGGATCCGCATCGTCGGCCGCCTCAAGGATGTGGTCATCCGCAATGCCGAGAACATCTCGTGCACCGAGGTGGAGGAGGCCGTGCTGTTCCATCCGGCGGTGGCCGACGTGGCCGTGATCGGTCTCCCCGATCCACGCACCGGCGAGCGCGTCTGCGCTGCGGTCGTGCCCGAACCGGGTGCCACTGTCGATGTCGCCACGCTCGCCGCTCACTGCATCGAACGAGGGCTGGCCAAGTACAAGTGTCCCGAACAGGTAGTGGTCGTCGCCGCGATCCCCCGCAACCCGATGGGGAAGATCCAGAAGGATGCGGTGCGTCGCGAAGTGCTCTCGATCCTCGACGGCTGACGGTTCAGGGACGCGGGAGACCGAGCAGTCGTTGGGCCACGATCGTGCGCTGGATCTGACTGGTTCCCCCGAAGATGCTGGCGGCCCGCCCCCACAGGTAGCGACCGAGCACATCCGGATCACCGTCGAGGATCGCCGCCCGGTCGGACGACGTCTCGACGCCGTGCAGCAGTTGATCGACCTTGGTCATCAGCAACTTGTCGATCGAACCGTGCGACGGATCGAAGGTTCCGGCTCGTCGGACCGTGAGGGTGGCGGCGACCGTGGCGTCGAGCGCTTCGAGCCATGCTGCGATACGACCGGCGTCGTCACGGTCGGTCGACGGCCGCGACCTCAGCGCGACGAGGTCGGAACGGAAGCGGGCGATCCATCCGATGTCGGCCGGTCCCCGCTCGACGGCCAGCATGGACATGGCGATCTCCCATCCCTGACCCTCCTGACCGAGGAGAGCGACGCTAGGAACCCGGGCGCCGTCGAACGACACCTCGGCGAACTCCTCCGATCCCCATGCGGTCATGATGGACGTCACCTCGACGCCGGGCGTGTCGATGGGCACGAGCAGCACCGACAGCCCTCGGTGACGATCGGGGGATGTCCGGCACAGCAGCAGGATCATGTCGGCCTGCACCGCGTCGCTCGTCCAGATCTTGCGACCGTCGATCACCCAGTCGTCTCCGTCGGCCATGGCACGCGTGCGCAACGCCGCCAGGTCGGAGCCGGCGCCGGGCTCACTGAATCCCTGACACCAACGCACCGAACCGTCGAGCATCGAACGCAGGTGCTCCCGGTGCTCATCGGTCGTTCCGAATCCGGCCAGTGCATGGGCCAGATGGGCGATCGCCGGGGGTGGGGGGAAGCCGCCATCGCCCAGTCGCTCGGTGAGGATCGCCTCACAGGTCACCGGTAGACCGCCCCCGCCGACGGCGTCGGGGAGCGATGCGCCGACGAATCCGGCAGCGGCCAGACGTCGATGCCAGTCATGGCGCGGGGGACACGAGGCGAGGAATTCGTCGAGTCGGGCGCGGAAGGCGGCTTCGATCGCGTCGTCGCGCAGGTCGTACCCGTCCGGCTCGGCGAGACCGGACGGGGTGGTGGCCAACGGTCGGCGCAACAGGTCGGGTGACGGCGCGGCGGTGACCGCACGCGACACCAGCGCGCGTCGCAGTCGAACCGACGCGAGGTGATCCCATGTG
>VERC01000240.1 GCA_018882825.1 Acidimicrobiia bacterium
GTCGAACGTCGCTCACGCCGGCGAGTGTACGACCGGCCCGTGACGGCCGATCAGAGGCGTTCGATGATGGTGACGTTGGCCTGACCGCCGCCCTCACACATCGCCTGCAGGCCGTAGCGGCCGCCGGTGCGCTCGAGTTCGCACAGCAGCGTGGTCATGAGGCGCACGCCGGTCGCACCGAGGGGGTGGCCGAGGGCGATGGCGCCACCGTTGACGTTCACCTTCGACATGTCGGCGCCGAGGTCCTTCTGCCACGCCAGCACCACACTGGCGAACGCCTCGTTGATCTCCACGAGGTCGATGTCGTCGAGCGTCATGCCCGCCTTCTCGAGCGCCCGTCGCGTCGCCGGGATCGGGGCGGTGAGCATGTAGATCGGGTCGTCGGCCAGCACCGACAGGTGGTGGATGCGGGCCCGGGGCTTCAGGCCGTGGCGCTTCACGGCGTCCTCGCCGGCGATGAGCATGGCGGCCGAGGCGTCGGAGATCTGCGACGCGCACGCCGCGGTGACGCGTCCGCCGTCGGTCAGCGTGGGCAGCGAGCGGATCTTGTCCCAGTTCGGTTCGCGCGGTCCCTCGTCGCGGGCCAGTCCGTTGAACTCGAACACCTGCGTGTCGAAGCGACCCTCGTCCCACGCCCGAATGGCGCGCTCGTGGGACTCCACGGCGAACTGCTCCATGTCGTCACGGGAGATGTCCCACTTCTCGGCGATCATCTCGGCGCTGCGGAACTGCGACACCTCCTGGGTACCGAAGCGGTCGATCCAGCCCTTCGATCCGCTGAAAGGATCGGTGAACCCGAACTGCTCGGCGACGAGCATGGCCGACGAGATCGGGATCTGCGACATCTGCTGCACGCCGCCGGCGACGACGAGGTCCTGCGTGCCGCTCATGACACCCTGCGCGGCGAAGTGCACTGCCTGTTGCGACGAGCCGCACTGACGATCGATGGTGGTGCCGGGCACGTGCATGGGGAGCCCTGCGGCCAGCCAGCAGGTGCGGGCGATGTCGCCGGCCTGACCCCCGATGGTGTCGACGCATCCGAACACGACGTCGTCGACCGCAGCCGGGTCGACCCCGGTGCGCTGCATCAACTCCGACAGCGATGCGGCGCCGAGATCGGCCGGGTGCACGTCGGACAGGCCTCCGCCTCGCCGGCCCACGGGGGTGCGGACGGTGTCGATGATGTAGGCCTCGGCCACAGCGGTCTCCTCGTCGGTCCTCCCGACCTCGGTGCCGGGTGCCGCGAGGCTACCCTCGCTCGCCGATGGCCCTTCGAACACGCGTCCTGTCGGTGGTGCTGTTGCTCGTGGTGCTGGTCGTCGTCGTGGCCGGTGCCCGGGTGCTCGGCTCCCGCGGCACTGATCGTTCCGAGGCGGCGCAGGCCGACGCGGAGGCCGAGCGTCGGGCCGCCGGCTTCGTCAACCGGCTGAGCGTCGTCAACATGCTCGAGGTGCCGATCATGGTGAACGTCGTCGATGTCGATCCCGCCCAGTGGGGGCGCACTCCGCCCGACGACGAGCCGCCCGCCGGTCTCGAGGCCGAGGTGATCGAACCCCACCGGGTGTCGGGTGAGGTCGGCCTGCGACCACTGCGCATCGTCGACGGGGGAGGCACCGCCACCTTCACCATCGCGGTGTCGGTGTTCACCGGCCCGGGTGACCGCACGCCTATCGGCACCGTGCCCACGAAGTCGACATCGATCGAGTACTGCGCGAGCGACGACAGTTGTGTGGACGGGTACGGCTATCTCGACTGGCAGGACGCGCCCGATCCCGCCCTCGATGTGTTCCGACGCTGCATCGTCGACGAACGGGTCATCGGGTCGTACGTCGACGACGTCGGAGTGCGGCGCGATGTCGTGGCACTGTTCCAGTGCGATGCCACCCGGTTCCGTTCGACGCTCTCGATCCACGACTGAGTCATGGACGGGGGCGTTGTAGATTTTCCTGCCATGTCCGGGAGACGCACTCGCTCATCGGTGACGTGGCTCATCGGCGGTCTGGTGATGATCGCCGTCCTCGTCGGGGTCAGCGCTGCACTCCGCTCACGAGCCGTGGGACCGGCCGACGCCTCTCGCTCGGCGTCCTCCTCTCCCTTGGTGGGATCCGGTCTCGTCGTACGTAACGCGTTGCCCGTGAGTGTCGGCATCGACTCCTTCGCGACCGACCCCTTCTACGAGGGGAGGGACATCTCGCGCGCCGCGCCGCTGTTGGGGTTCTCCCGGCGTGAACTCGGGTCCGGCGTCGCGACCGTGGGCTCGGTCGACGGCGGCGCGCGTCCTGAGGACAACGGTCGCTGGCTCGTAGGGGTGACGCGGGTCGACGGCGTGCTGATCGGTTCGTTCGAACTCGAGTGGGCGGTGTTGGCGAGGTCGTGCGTCACGCGCGCTGTGGGCGTGTCCGCGACGCAGGACTGCGAGGAGCAGGAAGGTTGGTGGCTCGCCGGGCTGGTAGCGGCTGAGGTCACCTCCGGTTGTCCGGGTCCTGCCTCCCGCGAGATCGGTTCGATCGTCGATCCATCGGGAGCGGTGCAACGCGTCGAGGTGGTGGCGGAGTGCTCGTCGGCCGATGTCGGTGCTGGACCGACGACGCTGCTCGAGGTGCGCGCCGTCCCGATGGTGCGGTGACCGCGACGCACTGTCGTCGCGCGAGAAGGGGCTGGGTGTCTAGCGACTGAGGATCGTGCAGGACCCGTGGCCGAACAGGCCCTGGTTGATGGCGAGACCGACCGTCGCACCCTCCACCTGATGGCCCTCGCTGCGACCCTGCAACTGCCAGGTCAACTCGCACACCTGGGCGATGGCCTGGGCGGGGATGGCCTCACCGAACGACGCCAGGCCTCCTGACGCGTTCACCGGCAGTCGTCCGCCCAGGGCGGTGACGCCGTCGCGCACCAACTTCGCTCCCTCGCCCGGCGCGCAGAACCCGAGGTTCTCGTACCAGTCGAGTTCGAGTGCAGTGGAGAGGTCGTAGACCTCGGCACACGACACGTCCTCGGGGCCGAGCCCGGCCTGTTCGTAGGCGTTGTGCGCGATCGAGTCCTTGAACCCGAGCAGAGGTGCCGCCACCACCGCGTTGGAGTCGGTGGCGATGTCGGGTAGTTCCAGTCGCACCTGCGGATAGGTGGGAGTGGTGTTGGCCACGGCCCGGATGCGCACGGTGCCCTCGAGCGTGCCCAGCTTGCGCTTGGCGTACTCGGGGGTGCAGATGATCACGCACGCGGCGCCGTCGGAGGTGGCGCAGATGTCGAGCAGCCGCAACGGATCGCTCACGACCGGTGACGACGCGAAGTCCTCGAGCGTGAACTCCTTCTTGAATCTGGCATACGGGTTGTGCACGCCGGCGGCCGAGTTCTTCACCTTCACCATGGCGAAGTCCTCGGGCGTGTCGCCGTACACGTCGATGCGACGACGGGCGTTGAGGGCGAAGAACGACGGGTTGGTGGCGCCGAGCAGGTGGAAGCGCTGCCAATCGGGATCGTCCTTGCGCTCACCACCGACGGGGGCGAAGAAGCCCTTCGGCGTCGTGTCGGCCCCGATGACCATCGCCACCTCGGCGAACCCGGCCAGCAACTGGGCCCGCGCCGACTGCAATGCCTGGGCACCCGAGGCGCAGGCGGCGTACGACGACGAGATCTGCGCGCCGGTCCATCCCAGCGCCTGCGAGAACGTCGAGCCGGCCACGAAGCCCGGATACCCGTTGCGGATGGTGTCGGCCCCGGCCACGAAGTCGATCTCCGACCACTTCACACCGGCATCGGCCAGTGCCGCGCGGGCGGCGACGAGTCCGTACTCCACGAAGTTCTGCCCCCACTTGCCCCATGGG
>VERC01000241.1 GCA_018882825.1 Acidimicrobiia bacterium
CTGCACGCCGAAGTGGTCGACATCGACACCGGCTCGTTGTCCGCCGACATCGCCGCCATGGTGCGGTCGACGGCGCAGGCGATGACGGTGAAGCGTGAGGACATCGCGCAGGACATCGCCGTCGAATTGCGTCGCAATCCGGAGTTCCGTGCCGCCATCAACGAGAAGTTCATCCAGCCGCGGCGCGCCCTGATGGCCGGAATCATCGAACGGGCCGTCGCCCGGGGCGAGTTGGGCGAGGGCGTGGGTGTCGACGTGGCCACGGCGTTCGTCACCGGACCGTTGCACCACTGGGTCTATGTGCAGGGCCGGACACCGGATGTCCGCATGCAAAGGACGGTGGTCACCGGCGCGCTGGCCTCGCTGTGCGCCATCGCACCGACCTGAGGACGGTCGTCGCGCTTCAGCCGGCGGTGATCCCCCGGTCGCTGGAGATCACCGCGCCGTGGATGTTGGTGGCGCCCGGAGCGGCGATGAACGACACGAGGCCGGCGATGTCGTCGGCCTCACCCTGACCCCGGAAGCCGAAGTAGGGCTGCATCAACTCGAAGTCGACGTCAGTGGGCATCTGGTAGTTGTGCGTGAGGTTGGTCACGATGCCGCCGGGGGCGATGGCGTTCACCCGCAGATCGGTCTTGGCGTACTCCATGGCCAACGAGCGCGTGAGCTGGATGAGGGCACCCTTCGTCATGCAGTACACCGACGTGTAGGCCTGACCCATGAGTCCGGCGTTCGACGCCATGTTGACGATGTTCCCGCCCGTGGCCAACAGGTGGGGGATGGCGGCCTGGCAGAGGAAGAACGGTGCATCCATGTTCACCGCCACCATGCGTCGGTAGGAGTCCTCGGCGATGTCGGTGAAGTGGGCACCGGCAGCGATCCCGGCGATGTTGCACAGCACGTCGAGGCGGTCGTAGGCGTCGACGGCGGCGGCGACGGTGGCGACGCACTCGTCCCGCGACGTCACGTCACCGACGCGGGTGCGAGCGATGCCGCCGGCCTCGGTGATGGTCTCGGCGGTGGCGGCCAGCCCGTCGGGATCGACGTCGTGGAGGAACACCTGTGCGCCCTCGGCGGCCAGCCGGATGGCCGAGGCGCGACCGATGCCCGATCCGGCGCCGGTCAGAAGGGCCACCCTGCCGTCGAATCGTCCTGGGGTGATCTCGTGCATCGTCGCCTCCCGTTCGGGTCGTCCCGGGTCGGGACCCGGGGTCGCGATGGTGACACAGGAGGGTCGACGCCGACCCGCTGGCCCGCGGCACCGGACACCGCACCGGTCGGTGGGCGGGAGGAGTGTCCCGGCGCGCTACCTTGCCCGTTCGGACCGGGGGGCCGAGGGGCCCCGCCGCGAGGAGGTCGACCCCATGGAGATCAAGGCCGGTAGTCGTCTCGCCTGCCCGGAGTGCAGCGTGGAACTCGTCGTGGTGCGGCCTCCCTCGTCGGCCGTGGCGCTGACCTGTGGAGGGGTCGCCGTGGTCGAGGCCGGTGCCGATCGTCCGGCCGGTGGCCACGCCGACGCGGCGGGTGAGGGGACCCTGGTGGGCAAGCGCTACGCCGACGAGGACTCCGGTCTCGAGGTGCTGTGCGCCAAGCCCGGTCCGGGCGCGCTGGCCGTCGACGGACGCGAGGTGCCCGTGAAGGGCGCCAAGCCCCTCCCCTCCTCCGACTGACCGCGGTGAACCTCTCGCTCGTCCTGGAGATGGCGTCGTCGACCCTCGACGACCGGCCGGCGATCGTCTTCGGCGATCGTCAACTGTCGTTCGCCGAACTCGACGCCGCAGCGCGTCGTTGCGCGGCGGCGTTCCTCGAGATGGGCGCCACCGGTGTCGTCTACTTCGGGGCCAACGACCTCGCCTTCCCGGTGGCCGTGTTCGCCGCCGCGTTCGCCGATCTGCCGTTCATCCCGCTCAACTACCGACTCGGTGAGGAGCAACTGGCACCGTTGGTCGAGGCCAACCGTGGTGCGGTGATGGTGTCGGAGGGCACCGATCTGCCCGGTGCCGATCCGGCCATGTTGGTGCCCCGTGACCGACTGCTCGATCCCACCTTCCGGGCCCGCGGTGAAGTGGAACTTCCCCCATTCGTCGATCCCGAGGAAGTGGCGATCGTCCTCTACACGTCGGGCACATCGGGCACGCCGAAGGCGGCATTACTGCGGCATCGCCATCTGACGTCGTACATCATCGGCACGGTCGAGTTCGCCGGCGCCGAGGAGGACCAGGCCGCGCTCGTCACCGTGCCGCCGTACCACATCGCCGGTCTGGCCAATCTGTTGTCGAACGTCTACGCCGGGCGTCGCATCGTGTACCTCGAGACCTTCGATGCCCCGACCTGGCTCGACGCCGTGCGTCGTCACGGCGTGACCCAGGCGATGGTGGTGCCCACCATGCTGGCCCGCGTCGTCCATCACCTCGACGGTGCGCCGGCCGACACCCCGTCCTTGCGCACGCTCTCCTACGGTGGCGCCCGCATGCCGCTGCCGGTGCTGGAAGCGGCACTGGAGGCGTTCGAGGGCACGGGTTTCGTCAACGCCTACGGACTCACCGAGACGTCGTCGACCATCGCGTTGCTCGGGCCCGAGGACCACGACGCGGCGTTCGCCGGTGACGATGTGGCGCGGGTGCGTCTCGGATCGGTGGGCAAGGTGCTGCCCGGCATCGAGGTCGAGGTGCGCGACGAGGACGGCACCATCCTCCCCGTGGGTGAGCCCGGGCTCGTGTTCCTTCGCGGCGAACAGGTGTCGGGCGAGTACCAGGGCGGCAATGCCGTCGACGACCAGGGTTGGTTCCCCACCAAGGACCGCGGGTGGATCGACGCCGACGGCTACCTGTTCATCGAGGGCCGGGCCGACGACACCATCATCAGGGGCGGCGAGAACATCGCTCCGGCCGAGATCGAGGACGTCCTGCGACGCCATCCGGCCATCGTCGATGCGGCCGTCGTCGGTGTGCCCGACGAGGAGTGGGGCCAGCAGATCGCGGCGGTGGTGGTGCTCGGCGCCGGCCGCACCGCTTCGGTGGACGAGCTCCACGACTACTGCCAGGAGCACCTGCGAGGGTCGAAGACCCCCTACCGGATCGAGTTCCGCGACGAGTTGCCGCACACGCCGACCGGGAAACTGCTGCGCCGCGAGGTCCTGGCCGACCTCCTGCGCTGATCCGGGCCGTATCGTCGGATCGTGCCCGCCGATCTCGGACTCGATGCCCTGCTGACACCGGAGTTGCGTGCCTTGCGCGCCGAGGCCGAGGAGTTCTCGGCCGATGCGGTGTCGCGCTACGGGAGCTTCAACGATTCATGGCTGTGCTCGTTCTCGCGTGAGTGCTCGCGCGAACTGGCCGCCCGGGGATGGATCGGCATGACGTGGCCGGTCGAGTTCGGTGGCGGTGGCCGTTCGGCCGTCGAGCGGCTCATCGTGAGCGAAGCACTCATCGCCGCCGGCGTACCCATCGGCGCGTCGTGGTTCGGCGATCGACAGATGGGTCCGGGTCTCTACACCTTCGGCACACCGGAGCAGCGGGAGCGTCACCTGCCTCCCATCCTCGCCGGTGAGATCACCTGGTGCATCGGCATGTCCGAACCCGACAGCGGTTCCGACCTCGCGTCGCTCACCACCAGCGCCGTGCGCGACGGTGACGAGTGGATCATCAACGGCCGCAAGATCTGGACGTCGTTCGCCCACGAGTCCGAGTACTGCTACCTGATCTGTCGCACGGCGTCGGTGCCGGGACGGCCGCATCTCGGCATCAGCGAGATCATCGTGCCCATGGACTCGCCGGGTATCGAGGTGCGTCCGATCCGCGACATGGT
>VERC01000242.1 GCA_018882825.1 Acidimicrobiia bacterium
GCCCGCCGATCGGCGTCGAAGGCCGTCGACGACATCGTCCGATCGGCGAACCAGGTCGGCGCGGCCTCCACCAACCAGAACGGTTCGACGGCCATCCGTCGTGAGGCCGTCGCGTCACCACCCACGGCCCTCCACTGGACCAAGTGGAAGATCTCGTGGACCACGTCGGAGGTGAGCAGCCACCGCTCGCTCGGGGCAGCGGTGGCATCGGCCCGCACCCGGGCGAGGTCGACGGCCACGGCGATCGGAGCCGTGAACACCGCCGACTCGATCCTGGTCATGGCGCGGGCCACGTCCTCGATTGTGAGGGTGGGATCGAGTTGCGCCATCAGCGCACCGAGCGAGTCGACGGTTGCCCCGGCCACCACTTCGGTGGGCACGGAGGCATCGCCGAGGACATGGGTGGTCACTTCGATCGCGCACCGCAGGATCACCTGCCGATCATCGGACGTGGGGACATCGGTGACGAGGCGGACCGATGGAGGGGTTCCCTCGACTCCACAGGCGGAGTGATCGAACGGCGATGCGGTGATCTGCGTCCTCACCTCGACCCCCGACGAATCGCCACAGGACGCGGCGAGAAACCCGACGATCGCCGCCAGGCACAGCGCCCGTCGCACGCTCAGCCGCCGAGAGCGGACCTCTCCATGAGGCGGCACTGCGGCTGTTCGGCGATGTCGGCGTGCAACCATCGGAAGAACAGCACTCCGGTGCGGTGACCGCCGGTGTCGAGCCAGTTGGGCACCCCCGGGTCACCGTCGCTCACGACGATCGTCACCGAGTCGTCGACGTTGGGGGTGACGTGTCGATCGTGCAGACTTGCCCTTCGATCGGGATAGGACTGGAACCAGCGGTCACACAACTGCAGGCTCCAGTAGGCGGTGACCGGTGGAACGAGGTCGAGGACGAGCACCTGATCGACGTCCTCGAGTCGCCACCAGGCCGTCGAGTACACGACATCGGGATTCGGAATGGCGGCGACGATGTCATCGGCGGTCTGCCGGACGAACCGGTTGGGCGTGGACCGCAACTCGGGAGTCCACAACTCGTTGAGCTGTGCGTTCCAGCGCAGCGTGTCGGCCGCGTTGGCGATCCGATACCGCATCTCGGTCGAGCTCATGAGCGAACGGATCGGCGACGAATCGACTGGAGCGTCGACCCGCTCGATCGTCCACGAGCCCCGAGGCTGGGTGGCCCTGTCGTGGAAGTACTGCCGCACGATGACCCTGACCGCCGACGGATGGGAGAACTCCCAGGTGAACGCGCCGTCGGGCGCGGCGATGGCATCGACGTCGACCGAGTCGACGATGGCCGAGGCCCCACCGGCACCGGCCCCGGCGTAGACGGTGATGCCCACGTACGACGCACCACCGCGCCGACCTCGGACGATGTGGCGCTCACCGGGGCGGACGGCGGCGACGTCGTAGTCGATGTCGGGCCCGGCGGCGCCGAGGTGCCGCACGGAGTCGGCCATGGCCACGAACGCCGGGTGGTCGGGGTCGAGTCGGAGCACCGAGTTCTGGGTGACCGCCGTGAGAATCCGCAGCACGTAGGCCTCACCGTCGGCGCGCTCCCGGTCGTTGAGCGGGTCTCGATCGCCGTCGATCTTCGTCACTGCGAAATCGAGCGCGTCGTGCAGTACCGGCCACGGACTGTCGGAGGTCATGGACGAAGGGTAGGGCCCGCCGCCCGGTCGGGTGCTGCGGAGCGAGCCACATCGCCTCGCACGGGGAGCCGGGCGGGGGCAGAATGGGACCGACGTCGACGCCGGGGGGACACCGATGACGATCACCGAATGGGGCACGACCTTCGACTGGCTCGAGATCAACGGAGCCGAGGACTCGCCGTACCCCATCCATCACGACATCGCGATTCTCGGCTGGGACCGGGACGCGGGCACCATCGACCTGGTGATCCGGTTCGACGATGCCGGCGGCCATTGTCAGGCGCATCGCCACATCACGACCACGACCGTGCTCGTACTGCAGGGCGAGCAGCACCTCGAGGAGCTGCTCCCCGACGGCTCGCGTCGGGCCAAGGTCCGAGGCACCGGCCAGCACCACCTCACCACCGGTGATCCCCATCCGCACCTCGAGCGCGGTGGGCCCGACGGCGCCATCGTGTTCTTCTCCCACCACTCCCCCGATGGGCGTCTCTACGAGATCGTCGACGTCGATGGCAACGTCGTGTCGACGGTGACGATCGATTCGCTCATCGCCATGTGGGAGAACAGGTGAGCGACACGATCGACGCCGAGACACTGCGCGCCAAGTACCGGGCCGAACGCGACAAGCGACTGCGACCCGAGGGCAGCGCCCAGTACCTCGAGCCGTCGGGCGCGCTGGCCACCTTCCTCGACGACCCCAATGCCGTCGACGACGGTCGCGATCCGGTACACGACCACGTCGACGCGGTGATCATCGGTGGCGGATTCAGCGGACTACTCGCCGGTGTGCGTCTGCGCGAGGCCGGACTGGAGCGCATCCGCATCATCGAGACCGGTCGCGATGTGGGTGGAACGTGGTACTGGAACCGCTATCCGGGCGTGCAGTGCGACATCGAGTCGTACATCTACCTGCCGTTGCTCGAGCAGGTCGGCACGATGCCGAGCGAGAAGTACGCCCACGGCGACGAGATCCAGGCGCACACCCGGGCCATCGCCACCAAGTGGGGCCTGTACCGCGACGCCCTGTTCGGCACGCACGTCGAGTCGATGGAATGGCGCGACGACCACTGGGTGGTGCGCACCGACCGGGGCGACGAGATGACGTCGAAGTACGTGGTCAGTGCCATCGGGCCGCTCAGTCGGCTGAAACTGCCGGGCATCGCGGGCATCGAGACGTTCGACGGGCACGCCTTCCACACCAGTCGCTGGGACTACGCCTACACCGGCGGTGATTCGACGGGCGGACTCACCGGTCTGACCGACAAGCGCGTCGGCATCATCGGCACGGGAGCGACCTCGATCCAGTGCATCCCCCACCTCGGCCAGTGGGCCCAGCACCTCTACGTGTTCCAACGCACTCCGTCGTCGGTCGACGTGCGCGGCAACGCGCCGACCGATCCCGAGTGGGCGGCGTCGCTACCGCCGGGCTGGCAACAGGAGCGCATCGACAACTTCGGCACGCTGGTGTCGGGTGGATTCGCCGAGGTCGATCTGGTCAGCGACGGCTGGACCGACATCATCCGCCGACTGACCAGCCTCGGTATGGCCGAGATGATCGCCGCCGGGATGGGCCCGGAGGAGATCGCAGCCCAGATGGAGTTGATCGACTTCGAGAAGATGAACGAGATCCGGGCCCGCGTCGACGCCCTCGTCGAGGACCCTGCCACCGCCGAAGCGCTCAAGCCTTGGTACCGCCAGTTCTGCAAGCGGCCGTGCTTCAACGACGACTACCTGCCCACCTTCAACCGCCCGAACGTGACGCTGGTCGACACCGGTGGACGCGGTGTGGAACGGATCACACCGCACGGAGTGGTGGTGGACGGCACCGAGTACGAGGTGGACTGCCTGATCTTCGGTACCGGTTTCGAGGTGGGTACCGACTACGTGCGCCGGGCCGGGTTCGATCTGATCGGTGAGGATGGTGTGGCGCTGTCGGAGAAGTGGGGTCGTGAGGTGGCGACCTTCCAGGGTCTCATCAGCCACGGATTCCCCAACTGCTTCTTCATGGGCGGTGTGCAGTCGGGCGTGTCACCGAACTTCACCGAGCTCTACAACGAGCAGTCGATCCACCTCGGCCACATCATCGGCGAGGCCGAGCGCCAGGGTG
>VERC01000019.1 GCA_018882825.1 Acidimicrobiia bacterium
CGGTGTCAGGCGGCCCTGGCCCAGCCCCGCCGCATCCGCCGGGCCCTGCACGCCCTGGCCCCCGGTGAGGCCGGTCCACCCGGGGCCGAGGTGGTCCGGGCCGCCCTCGAGGAGCGCGCCGCCCGCCGCCGTCGAGCCGTCCGGCGGGGAATGGCGGTGGGTCTGGCCACGGTGACCGCCGTGGGGCTCGGGGCCGCCGCTGTGGCCGCCCGTCGTCGGTCGGCCTGAGCCGGTTCGCACATCCACCGCCCCCGGGCCTAGTGTTCAGCGCTCCGGCTCGCCGGGGTCCGGCGCCTCGCTGGTACCCTCGCAGGTCCGGCGATGCCCTAGGGCAGTAGCTCAACTGGTAGAGCACCGGTCTCCAAAACCGGCGGTTGGGGGTTCGAGTCCCTTCTGCCCTGCTCGTACGTCCCGCTCCGGCGGTCCTCCCATCGAAACCCACCGGCACGACCCGCGGAAGTCCCATGGCCCTCAATCGTGAACAGAAGCGCATGCTGCAGCGCCAGGGCGAACTCGGCCCCGACGGTGAGCCGATCCGGACCCGACGCGGACCGCAGCAGCAGCGTCGCGAGCGCACCGGCCCCGTGGAGTTCGCCCGCGAGGTGCGCTCCGAGTTGCGCAAGGTGGCGTGGCCGACCCGCTCCGAGACCATCAACTACTCCATCATCACGATCATCACCCTCATCGTGTTCACCGCGGTCATCTTCGGGATCGACTGGGTGTTCTCCGAGGCCGTACTGAAACTGTTCGACGCATGAGCACCCACGACGAGATCCCCACCACCGACGAGATGATCGGCGAGCCCGCGACGGGCGACGTCGTGGTGCTCGACGCCGACGAACTGCTGGTCGAGGAACGCCCTCGGCCGCAGAGCCCGTTCGACCGACCCGGCCGTTGGTACGTGGTCCACACCCAGTCGGGCTACGAGAAGAAGGTCAAGCAGAATCTCGAAGCCCGCATCACCTCCATGAACATGGAGGAGAGCATCCACGAGGTCGTCATCCCCATGGAGGACGTCGTCGAGTTCAAGAACGGCAAGAAGCAGGTCGTCCAGAAGAAAGTCTTCCCCGGCTACCTGCTCGTGCGCTGCGACATGACCGATGACTCGTGGTACGTCATCCGCAACACTCCCGGCATCACCGGGTTCGTCGGCCAGGGCGCCAAGCCCTCGCCGTTGCCGCGCCGGGACGTCGAGAACTTCCTGGCCGTCAAGGACGAGACCGAGGAGGTCTCGGCCAAGCGTGGTCGCCCCCGCCTCGAGTACGAGCAGGGCGAGACGGTGCGGGTCAAGGAGGGTCCGTTCGCGGACTTCTCGGGCGAGATCGTCGAGATCAACGAGGATCAGCTCAAGCTCAAGGTCCTCGTGAACATCTTCGGTCGCGAGACACCCGTCGAGCTGGAGTTCTCGCAGGTCGCGAAGCTCTGACGACGCCCACACGAACGCAGGAACCGAGTAGAGGACAGCAGAGGACACAAGGACATGGCCAAGAAGAAGGTTGCGGCCGTCGTGAAGATCCAGATCCCCGCCGGGGGCGCCAATCCTGCGCCGCCCGTCGGTACGGCACTGGGTCCGCACGGTGTGGCGATCATGGACTTCTGCAAGGAGTACAACGCCCGGACCGAGGCGCAGAAGGGCACGATCATCCCCGTGGAGATCACCGTCTTCGAGGACCGCTCGTTCACGTTCATCCTCAAGACCCCGCCCACCTCGGTGCTCATCAAGGAGGCGGCCGGACTGCCCAAGGGCTCCCAGACGCCCTCGCGCACCGTCGCCGGATCCATCACCGACGCCCAGGTGACGGAGATCGCCAAGGTGAAGTTGCCGGATCTCAACGCCAATGATCTCGAGGCGGCCCGCCTCCAGGTCGCCGGCACCGCCCGCTCCATGGGCATCGACATCGTCTGACCACACATCTGCCTGCGTTGGCAGGACGCGACGGGACCACCTCGCCCGCCGCGCTGGACCGCACCGGTGACGGTGCCCGATCCGAGGGAGCCTCATGGCGAAGCACGGCAAGAACTACCGCGGCGCGGTCGACTCGTACGATCACGCCGAACTCCACGGCACCACCCAGGCCGTGACCATGGTGAAGACCATGGCCCGGGCCAAGTTCGACGAGACCGTCGAGCTGGCGGTGCGACTGGGTGTCGATCCCCGCAAGGCCGACCAGATGGTGCGCGGCACGGTGGCCCTCCCCTCGGGAACGGGCTCGGACGTGCGCATCGCCGTCTTCGCCTCCGGTGAGGCGGCCCAGGCCGCCCGCGAGGCCGGCGCCGAGTTCGTCGGCGCCGACGACCTGCTGGCCGAGGTCGAGGGCGGGATGATGGACTTCGACATGGTCATCGCCACCCCCGACCTCATGCCCCAGGTGGGCAAGCTCGGTCGGCAGTTGGGGCCGCGTGGCCTCATGCCCAACCCCAAGACCGGCACCGTGACGCCCGACGTGGGCAAGGCCGTGGCCGACTTCAAGGGCGGCAAGGTCGAGTACCGCACCGACCGTCAGGGCAACGTGCACGTGCCGATCGGCAAGGTCTCCTTCGAGCCGGCCGCCCTCGCCGCCAACCTCCGGGCCGTGGTCGAGGAGCTGGAGAAGGCCAAGCCGTCCTCGGCCAAGGGTCGTTACCTGCGCAAGATCACCGTCTCGTCGACGATGGGTCCCGGGGTCAAGGTCGACCCGCAACGGGTCCTGGTCGCCGACGAGGCCTGAGGCGGGCTGGCCCCCGGTCCCGCCCGTCGTCTACCGTTTCGTCCCCGCTGCTCCGGCAGCCACAATCGAGTCCGCTCGCCGCAGACATCCGGAGCCCCTCGGGGCGTAACAGGTCCTCCCGGACCCTCCTGACGAGGTGAACCTCCCACTTCCATGGGGCGTTCCCGCGCACGCGGCGGACGCCCCGTCGTGCTTTTCGACGACCGGGCACCCGGGAACCGGTCCCGTGCGGGTCGGTCCCACCGAAGGGGCGACACGGTGCCGCCAGCATCGTGGAGCCGACGACACACCAGAGACACACCGGACAGACACACCGGACAGACACACCGGACAGAAGAGAGGAGGTGCGATGGACAACCCGAGACCGGAGAAGGTCGCCGTGGTCGCCGAGGTGCGTGAGCGCTTCGACGGGGCCCAGGCGGTCGTGCTGACCGAGTACCGCGGTATCGACGTCGCCGGACTGGCGTCGTTGCGCCGTGCGCTGCGTGAGGCCGGTGGCGAGTACAAGGTGTACAAGAACACGCTCGTGCGTCGTGCGACGAACGAACTGGGACTGGACCTCGATGCCCAGCTGACCGGACCGACGGCCATCGCCTTCGTTCCCGCCGGCGCCGGAGACCCCGTCGCCGTCGCCAAGGCCCTGCGCGAGTTCGCCAAGGGCAATCCCAACCTGGTGGTCAAAGGCGGTGTGCTGGGGGAGAAGCTCCTCGGCGCCGCCGAGGTCGAGGCCCTCGCCGATGTGGCCCCCCGCGAGGAACTGCTCGCCCGTCTGGCCGGCCTCATGGCCGCCCCGATGGTGCAGTTCGCCGGGTTGCTGCAGGCGCTGCCTCGCAACTTCGCCTACGGACTGGCGGCGTTGATCGACCAGAAGGGCGGTGCGCCGGAGACCCCGAGCACCGGACCCGAGGTCGCCGACGCCACCGCCGACGCGGACACGACCACCCCTGACACCACCGACACCACCGAGACACCCGAGGCCGCGGCAGAACCCGCGTCCGACACCGAGACCGCTCCGGCCGAGGCCGAGGGCGACACCCAGGAGAGCTGAAATGGCAACCAAGGAAGAAATCCTCGACGCGATCGCCGGCATGTCGGTGCTCGAACTGAGCGAGCTGCTGAAGGACTTCGAGGAGAAGTTCGGCGTGACCGCCGCTGCCCCCGTGGCCGTTGCCGCGGCGGCCCCGGCCGCCGGCGGTGCCGGTGGTGGTGAGGCCGAGGCCGAGAAGGACGAGTTCGACGTCGTCCTCACCGGTGCCGGCGACAAGAAGATCCAGGTCATCAAGGAGGTGCGCGCGCTGACCAACCTGGGCCTCAAGGAGGCCAAGGACCTGGTCGACGGTGCCCCCCAGACCGTGCTCGAGAACGCGTCCAAGGAGGACGCCGAGAAGGCCAAGGCCGCCCTCGAGGGTGCCGGCGCCACCGTCGAGCTCAAGTAGTCCCGGGCGGGTCTGCCCGTCCACACCGGTGATGCCCACTCCTGCGGGGGTGGGCATCACTGCGTCCGGGAACGCTTGACCCCCTGCGGGGGCCGGTCTAGGTTGCCGCCAATTCGATCGGGGCAGGAGTGGATGATCCCCCGAGTGAGCGCCCGTCTCCGCCGCCGCCGAGGCCCGGATTCCAGGGTTGCTCTTCCACGCGTCCCGGCCCTAGGATCGGCGGTCCGCCCTGCCGCATCTCCGGGTGCCGTCGAGTCGTCCACCACGGCCCGACGCGCCCCGCCGCAGCGCGTCACGCCCAACCGACACAGGAGACCTCCTTGTCCGCTCGTCAGACCGTCCGTGACCGCTACTCGTTCGCGAATCTCGACGAAGCACTCGACCTCCCCGACCTGATCGCCATCCAGCGCGCGTCGTTCGAGTGGTTCCTCCAGCAGGGCCTCGCCGAGACCTTCCGGGACATCAGCCCCATCAAGGACTTCGCCGAGACGCTCCAGCTCGAGCTCGAGTTCGATCCCGACGACGAGGACCTGCGCCCGCCACCCAAGTTCACGGTGGAGGAGTGCAAGGAGAAGGACATGACCTTCTCCGCCCCGATCTTCGTGCGCGCCCGGTTCATGAACGCATCGACCGGCGAGATCAAGGAACAGACCGTCTTCATGGGTGACTTCCCGATGATGACGGACAAGGGCACGTTCGTCATCAACGGCACCGAGCGCGTCGTCGTGTCGCAGCTCGTGCGGTCGCCCGGAGTCATCTTCCAGCCGGGTGAGCGGTTCCGTCTGCGCAACCTCCAGAAGCACCAGCTGGTCACGGGCACCATCCACCCCTACCGCGGCGAGTGGATCGAGTTCGACGTCGAGCAGAAGCCCGGCAAGGACGTCACCGCCGGTGCCCGCGTGGCCCGCAAGCGTCGCCTCAGCCTGTTCGTCCTGCTGCGCGCCCTCGGTTACGACGAGGAGAACCACCCCGGGTTCCTCGAGCGTCTCGTGCGGCACTTCGACTTCCTCGAGGGGCAGTGGGAGAAGGACAAGGACCTCGCGCCCACTCAGGACGAGGCCCTGGTCGAGATCTACAAGCGCGCCCGCCCGGGTGAGCCGCCGTCGGTCGAGTCGGCGAAGGCCTACTTCCGCAACGCCTTCTTCGAGAGCCGTCGCTACGACCTCTCCCGCGTCGGTCGCTACAAGCTCAACCGCAAGCTCGGCCCGGAGCTCGACAAGATCGAGAAGCTCTTCGGCATCGAGTTGGAACGGCCGGAGATCGACCAGAGCACCCTCACGCCGTCCGAGGTGCTGGCCGCCACCACCTACCTGCTCAACCTGGTGAACGCCGAGCCGGGGTACCGACTCGACGATCAGGACCATTTCGCCAACCGACGCATCCGTTCGGTGGGCGAGTTGATCCAGAACCAGGTGCGCATCGGCCTGTCCCGCATGGAGCGCGTCGTGCGCGAGCGCATGACCACCCAGGATGTCGAGGCCATCACCCCGCAGACGCTCATCAACATCCGTCCCGTGGTGGCCGCCATCAAGGAGTTCTTCGGGACCTCGCAGCTCTCGCAGTTCATGGACCAGGTCAACCCGTTGTCGGGCCTCACCCACCGTCGTCGTCTGTCGGCGCTCGGTCCGGGCGGTCTGTCGCGTGAGCGAGCCGGGTTCGAGGTCCGGGACGTGCACTTCTCGCACTACGGGCGCATGTGTCCCATCGAGACCCCGGAAGGTCCGAACATCGGATTGATCGGTGCCTTGGCCACCTTCGCCCGGGTGAACGAGTTCGGGTTCATCGAGTCGCCCTACCGCAAGGTCGTCAACGGCCGCGTCACCGACGAGATCGTCTACCTCGCGGCCGACGAGGAGGAGGAGTACGTCGTCGCCCAGGCGAACGCGCCCCTCAACCCCGACGGGACGTTCAAGGCCGATCGGGTGCTCGTGCGTCGTTCGCCCCAGGCGGCGACGCTGGGCGAACTCAAGTTGATGCTCGAGCGTGACGTGTTCTTCGGCGCCACCACCGAGATCTCGAACGTCGCTCCGGCCGAGGTCCAGTTGATGGACGTCTCGCCCAAGCAGATCGTCTCGGTGGCCACCGCGCTCATCCCCTTCCTCGAGCACGACGACGCCAACCGGGCGCTCATGGGCGCCAACATGCAGCGTCAGGCCGTGCCGTTGCTGCGGGCCGAGGCCCCCTACATCGGCACCGGCATCGAGTCACGAGCGGCTCGCGACGCGGCCGACATGATCCTGGCCACCGACGACGGCACCGTGAGCGAGGTCGACGGCAACGCCATCACCGTCCAGTACAAGACCCAGGGCCGCACGGTGTACCGCCTGCTCAAGTTCGAGCGGTCGAACCAGGACACCTGCATCAACCAGAAGCCCGTGGTGGTCGCCGGCCAGACCGTGAAGAAGGGCGACATCCTCGCCCACGGTCCGTCGACCGACAACGGCGAACTGGCCCTCGGCAAGAACCTCGTCGTGGCCTTCATGCCGTGGGAGGGCTACAACTTCGAGGACGCCATCATCCTCTCGGAGCGGTTGGTGAAGGACGACGTGCTCACGTCGATCCACATCCACGAGCACGAGATCGATGCCCGCGACACCAAGTTGGGCCCCGAGGAGATCACCCGGGACATCCCCAACCTCTCCGACGAGATCCTCGCCGACCTCGACGAGCGCGGGATCATCCGCGTCGGCGCCGAGGTGCATGCCGGTGACGTGCTGGTGGGCAAGGTCACACCCAAGGGCGAGACCGAACTCACCCCCGAGGAGCGCCTCCTGCGCGCCATCTTCGGCGAGAAGGCCCGCGAGGTGCGCGACACGTCGCTCAAGGTGCCGCACGGCGAACAGGGCAAGGTCATCGACGTCAAGGTGTTCAGCCGGGACGAGAGCCACGAGCTCCCGCCGGGCGTGAACCAGCTCGTGCGCGTGTACGTCGCCCAGAAGCGAAAGATCAGCGTGGGCGACAAGCTCGCCGGTCGTCACGGCAACAAGGGCGTCATCTCCAAGATCCTCCCGATCGAGGACATGCCCTTCATGGCCGACGGAACCCCCGTCGACATCATCCTCAATCCGCTGGGCGTTCCGTCCCGGATGAACGTGGGCCAGGTGCTCGAAGCGCATCTCGGCTACGCCGCCCGCTACGGCTGGGCCATCGGCGGATCGACGGTGGGCGAGGAGCCCGTGCGCGGCACCGAGAAGAAGACGCGGCCGGTCACGCCGCCGTCGACGCTCATCGCCACGCCCGTGTTCGACGGTGCCCACTGGGACGAGGAGGAGGGGGCGGGCAAGCACCCGACGATCAAGTCGATCTTCCAGCACCTCCAGCCCGAGGCGTCCGATCCGCGCTACGGCGACGACGGCCGTCTGATGCAGGACGACGGGAAGATGGTGCTCTACAACGGGCGCACCGGCGAGGCCTACGACAACCCCATCACCGTGGGCGTCGTCTACATCCTCAAGTTGGCCCATCTCGTGGACGACAAGATCCACGCCCGCTCGACCGGTCCCTACTCGATGATCACCCAGCAACCGCTGGGCGGCAAGGCGCAGTTCGGTGGTCAGCGGTTCGGTGAGATGGAGGTGTGGGCCCTCGAGGCCTATGGCGCCGCCTACTGCCTGCAGGAACTGCTCACCATCAAGTCCGACGACGTGCTCGGCCGCGTGAAGGTCTACGAGGCCATCGTCAAGGGCGAGAACATCCCCGAGCCGGGCATCCCCGAGAGCTTCAAGGTGCTCATCAAGGAGATGCAGGCGCTCTGCCTCAACGTCGAGGTGCTCAACACCTCGGGCGCCGAGATCGAGATGCGCGAGCTCGACGAGGACATCTTCCGTACTGCCGAGGAACTCGGCATCGATCTTTCCCGACCGGAACGCGGCAGCGACGAGGACGACGCTCGTCGTCGGGCCGAGAGGGGCTGAGGACATGGCAATGCTCGACGTGAACACCTTCGACCAACTCCGCATTGGACTGGCCACGGCGGACTCGATCCGCACGTGGTCCAACGGTGAGGTCAAGAAGCCGGAGACCATCAACTACCGCACGCTCAAGCCCGAGAAGGACGGCTTGTTCTGCGAGAAGATCTTCGGCCCGCAGAAGGACTGGGAGTGCTACTGCGGCAAGTACAAGCGCGTGCGCTTCAAGGGCATCATCTGCGAGCGCTGCGGCGTCGAGGTGACCCGTTCGAAGGTCCGCCGCGAGCGCATGGGCCACATCGAACTGGCCGCTCCGGTGGTGCACATCTGGTACCTCCGCGGCACCCGCTCGTGGTTGGCCTACCTGCTCATGGGAACCGAGGCCCGCGAGGAGCTCAAGGCCAAGCAGTTGGAGAAGGTCATCTACTTCGCGGCCAACCTCGTCACCTGGGTCGACGACGAGCGTCGTCACGACGACCTCCCGGCCCTCGAGCAGGACATGATCGGCGAGAAGGAGGCCATCGAGAAGGAGTGCCTCCTCGAGTTGGACAAGCGCCACAAGGAGCTCGAACAAGAGGTCGCCCAGCTCGAGAAGGAGGGCGCCAAGGACACCGACATCAAGGCCCGTCAGCGCGCTGCCGACAAGGACCTCCAGTCGATCCGCGAGCGTTACGACATGGAACTCGATCTCGTCGTGCGCGCCTTCGACGAGTTCAAGGACCTCTTCGCCCGCAAGATCATCGAGGACGAGATGCTGTGGCGCGAGCTCGTCGATCGCTACGGCGAGTACTTCGAGGGCGGGATGGGCGCGGATGCCATCGCCCAGTTGATCGACCGCATCGACCTCGATGCCGACGAGATCCGTCTGCGCGAGCAGATCGACCCGCCCGAGGGTCAGAAGCCGTTGCCGGCCCAGCGCAAGCAGAAGGCCATCAAGCGTCTGAAGATCGTCTCGGCCTTCAATCGTCGCGACGAGAACGGTCGCCGGGTCAATGACCCCCGCGCCATGATCCTCGATGTCGTCCCGGTGATCCCGCCGGAACTGCGCCCGATGGTGCAACTCGACGGCGGTCGCTTCGCCACCTCCGATCTGAACGATCTGTACCGACGCGTCATCAACCGGAACAACCGTCTCAAGCGGCTCCTCGACCTCGGCGCCCCCGAGATCATCGTCAACAACGAGAAGCGGATGCTCCAGGAGGCCGTCGACGCGCTGTTCGACAACGGCCGCCGCGGTCGACCGGTGACCGGACCGGGCAACCGTCCGCTCAAGTCGCTGTCCGACATGCTCAAGGGCAAGCAGGGCCGGTTCCGTCAGAACCTGCTCGGCAAGCGCGTCGACTACTCGGGCCGTTCGGTCATCGTCGTCGGTCCGACCCTCAAGTTGCACCAGTGCGGTCTGCCCAAGCTCATGGCTCTCGAACTGTTCAAGCCGTTCGTCATGAAGCGTCTGGTCGATGCCGAGCTGGCGCAGAACATCAAGTCGGCCAAGCGCATGGTCGAGCGTCGTCGTCCCCAGGTGTGGGACGTGCTCGAGGACGTCATCAAGGAGCACCCGGTGCTGCTCAACCGGGCCCCGACCCTGCACCGACTCGGCATCCAGGCCTTCGAGCCGATCCTCGTGGAGGGCAAGGCCATCCAGATCCATCCGTTGGTCTGCGCGGCGTTCAACGCCGACTTCGACGGTGACCAGATGGCCGTGCACCTCCCGCTGTCGGCGGAGGCCCAGGCCGAGGCCCGCGTGCTCATGCTGTCGGCCAACAACATCCTGTCGCCGGCCGACGGTCGTTCACTGGTGACGCCGACGCAGGACATGATCATCGGCGCCTACTACCTGACCGAGGAGGTACCCGGCGCCAAGGGCGAGGGACGGGTGTTCCGTCACCTCGACGAGGTCGAGCGCATCTACGAGGCCGGCGACGTCGATCTGCACGCGCTGGTCGAGTTCCGTCATCCCGATCACGTGATCGGGGAGGAGAACGGTCGCCCGAAGTACCGCACGACCACCATCGGGCGCGTGTTCTTCAACACCGCGCTTCCGGCCGGGTTCGAGTACATCAACTCGCGGGTCGACAAGCGGGCGATGGGTCGCATCGTCGACGAGTTGGCCCACAACTACGACAAGGCCGATGTGGCGGGCTCGCTCGACCGCATGAAGGACCTCTGCTACCGCTACGCCACGCGTTCGGGTCTGACCATCTCCATCGAGGACGTCAAGACCCCGCACGCGAAGAAGGAGATCCTCGACCGCCACGAGAAGGAAGCGGAGAAGGTCGAGACGCAGTTCCGTCGCGGCATCATCACCGACGGTGAGCGTCGCCAGAAGGAAGTGGAGATCTGGACGACGGCCACCGACGAGGTGCGGGTGGCCATGGAGGCCTCCCTCAAGGCCGACAAGTTCAACCCCATCGACATGATGGTGGGCTCGGGCGCCCGAGGGAACATGATGCAGGTTCGTCAGATCGCCGGTATGCGCGGTCTGGTGGCGAACCCCCGCGGCGACATGATCCCCCGACCGATCAAGTCGAACTTCCGCGAGGGCCTCACGATGCTGGAGTACTTCATCGCGACGCCGGGCGCCCGCAAGGGTCTGGTCGACACCGCCCTGCGGACCGCCGACTCGGGGTACCTGACGCGTCGTCTCGTCGACGTCGCCCAGGAGCTCATCATCAACGACGAGGATCCGTTCGCCTCGGGCGGCGCGGTGCGCGGCATCTGGATCGACGGTATCGAGCCCGATCGTCCCGGCAAGCGCTCGTGGCTGGAGACCCGTCTCTACAGCCGGACCCTGGCCGACGACGTCACGTTGGCGGACGGCACCGTCCTGCCCCGCGGCACCGTGCTCGGCGAGGTCGAGACCGATCTGCTGCGTGACGACCCGCAGGTCGATCGAGTGCGCGTGCTGTCCCCCCTCACCGACGATTCCGATCTGGGTGTGTCGGCCGCGTCCTACGGACTGGCGCTGGCCACCGGCAAGATGATCGAGATCGGCGAGGCGGTGGGCGTCATCGCCGCCCAGTCGATCGGCGAGCCGGGCACCCAGCTCACCATGCGGACCTTCCACACCGGTGGTGTGGCCGGCAGCACCGACCTCGCCGGCGGTCTGCCCCGCGTCGTCGAGCTGTTCGAGGCCCGCAGCCCGAAGGGCAAGGCCACGCTCACCCGCATCACGGGTGTGGTGCGCATTGCCGAGGACGAGGGCAAGGGTCGCGTGGTCACCGTGGTGGCCGACGACGGCACCGAGGAGTCCTACACGGTGCCGAGCCTGGCCCGTCTCGAGGTGACCGACGGCCAGGAGGTCGTGGCCGGCGACGCCATCGTCGAGGGTCCCCGCGATCCCAAGGAGCTCCTCGAGATCAAGGGCGTCCAGGAGACCCAGCAGTACCTCGTGACCGAGGTGCAGAAGGTGTACCGGGACCAGGGCGTGCCCATCCACGACAAGCACATCGAGCTCATCGTGCGTCAGATGACGCGCAAGATCACCGTGCAGGAGCCGGGCGATTCCGACTTCCTCCCCGGGGAGCGCGTCGACTCGAAGGTGTACCGCGACGTCAATCGGGCCCTCGTCATGGAGGGACGCACCCCGGCCGAGGGCCGCCCCGAGATCATGGGCATCACCAAGGCCTCGCTGGCCACCGACTCGTGGCTGTCGGCGGCGTCGTTCCAGGAGACCACCCGGGTGCTCACCGAGGCGGCCATCGAGTCCCGTTCGGACTCTCTGCTCGGCCTCAAGGAGAACATCATCATCGGCAAGCTCATCCCGGCCGGCACGGGCATGGGCAAGTACCGCGACATCACCACCGCGGCACCCGACTACACGCCCATGGGCTTCTGGTCGAGTGACGAGGAGGAGGGTGCCGAGGGCGCCGAGGGGCAGGGCCTGGCCGGGATGCTGGCCGAGCGGATGGCGGGGGATCTCGTCGTCCCCGCCCCGGTCGACCCCGTCGAGGTGATGGCCCTGGCCGACGCCGCGGCGGCCGAGGCCACCGCGGCCGAGATGGTGGCGGGTGCCGGCGACATGGCCACGCTGGGGGACGAGGTCCCCGATGCCGAGGTCATCGAGCTCCGTCCCCAGGCCGACATCGACGACATCGGCGACTCCGCCGGTTCCTGAGTCCATCCGGGGTTTGCCCGTTCGGGGCGGACGCCCGTAACCTTGCCGTCCGCTCCGGGGCCTCCCCGTTCCGTTCCACGAGAGGTAGCACGTGCCCACCATCCAGCAGTTGGTCCGGAAGGGCCGCCAGTCGAAGCCCGCCAAGGGCAAGACCCCGGCCCTCAAGGGCGCCCCGCAACGACGGGGAGTGTGCACGCGCGTCTACACGACGACCCCGAAGAAGCCGAACTCGGCCCTGCGCAAGGTCGCTCGAGTCCGCCTGTCCTCCGGTATGGAGGTCACGGCCTACATCCCCGGCGAGGGACACAACCTCCAGGAGCACTCGATCGTGCTGGTGCGCGGCGGTCGTGTGAAGGACCTCCCCGGTGTCGGGTACAAGATCATCCGTGGAACGCTCGACACCTCGGGTGTGCGCGACCGCAAGCAGGCCCGTAGCCGCTACGGCGCCAAGAAGGAGAGCTGACGTGCCCCGCAAGGGTCCCGCCCCCCGCCGTGAGTTGATGCCCGACCCGATCTACCGGTCGGTCGTCGTCACCCAGTTCGTCAACAAGGTGCTCCAGCGCGGCAAGCGCTCCACCGCCGAACGCATCGTCTACGAGGCGTTGCACATCATCGAGGAGAAGACCGGCAGCGAGCCGATCGCCACCCTCAAGCGCGCCGTCGACAACGTGAAGCCCCAGCTCGAGGTGCGCAGCCGTCGTGTGGGCGGCGCCACCTACCAGGTTCCCGTCGAGGTGCGTCCGCGCCGGGCCAACACGCTCGCCATCCGTTGGATCGTCGGCTACTCGCGCCAGCGCCGCGAGCGCACCATGGCCGAGCGCCTCGCCAACGAACTGCTCGATGCCAGCAACGGGGTCGGCGCGTCCATCAAGCGACGCGAGGACCTCTACAAGATGGCGGAGTCCAACAAGGCCTTCGCCCACTACCGCTGGTAGCCGTCGACCCGATCGACGAACCGTCGGCCGGCTCCGTCGGCCCGACACCTCCGCACCCGCTCCTTCTCAACTCGAGTACCACGACAGGAAACGACGATGGCCGCACGCCCCCACCCCCTCGCCAAGACCCGCAACATCGGCATCATGGCCCACATCGATGCGGGCAAGACCACGACCACCGAGCGGATCCTCTACTACACCGGCAAGAACTACAAGATCGGTGAGGTGCACGAGGGCGGCGCCACCATGGACTGGATGGTGCAGGAGCAGGAGCGAGGCATCACCATCACGTCGGCGGCCACCACCTGCTTCTGGGAGGGCCACCGCATCAACATCATCGACACGCCCGGCCACGTCGACTTCACCGTCGAGGTCGAGCGCTCGCTGCGCGTGCTCGACGGCGCCGTCGCCGTGTTCGACGGTGTGGCCGGTGTGGAGCCGCAGACCGAGACGGTGTGGCGTCAGGCCAACAAGTACAACGTTCCCCGGATGTGCTTCATCAACAAGATGGATCGCCTCGGCGCCGACTTCTACGCCGCGCTGGCCTCCATCAAGGACCGCCTCGAGGCCAACACAGCCGTGCTGCAACTGCCCATCGGTGCCGAGGGCAACTACAAGGGTGTCGTCGATCTGGTGACGATGGACGCACTGGTGTGGCTCGATGAGGAACTGGGCGCCAAGTGGGAGGTCCAGGAGATCCCCGCCGATCTGGTCGAGGAGGCCAACGCCTACCGCGCCGAACTCATCGAGACGGTGGCCACCGTCGACGAGGACCTGCTCGAGAAGTTCATCGCCGAGGAGGAGATCACCGTCGACGAACTGCGGGCCGCCATCCGCAAGGCCACCATCGCCGGTGAGGTCATCCCGGTGCTCAACGGCACCGCTTTCAAGAACAAGGGTGTGCAGCCGCTGCTCGACGCAGTGGTGTGGTATCTGCCGTCGCCGATCGACCTCCCCCCGGTGGGCGGCACGAACCTCAAGGGCGACCAGGAACTCACCCGCGAGGTGTCCGACGACGCGCCGTTCTCGGCCCTCGCCTTCAAGATCATGACCGACCCCCACGTGGGCAAGCTCACCTACTTCCGCGTCTACTCGGGCAAGCTCGAGAAGGGCGGTCAGGTGTTGAACAGCCGCACCCAGTCGAAGGAGCGCATCGGTCGCCTCCTCGAGATGCACGCCAACGACCGTCAGGATCTCGACGAGATCTTCGCCGGCGACATCGTGGCCGGCATCGGCTTCAAGAACACCAAGACCGGCGACACGCTGTGCGATCCGTCCAACGCCATCGTGCTGGAGGAACTGATCTTCCCCGAGCCGGTGATCCACGTGGCCGTCGAGCCGAAGACCAAGGCCGATCAGGACAAGATGGCCAAGGCCCTCTACGCGCTGGCCGAGGAGGACCCGACCTTTCAGGTGCGCACCGACGAGGACACGGGACAGACCGTGATCTCCGGCATGGGCGAGTTGCACCTCGAGGTGCTCGTCGACCGCATGTTGCGCGAGTTCAAGGTCGACGCCGCCGTGGGCAAGCCGCAGGTGGCCTACCGGGAGACGATCACCCAGACCATCGAGAACTCGACCTACACGCACAAGAAGCAGACCGGTGGTTCGGGTCAGTACGCCGAGGTCACCATCACCCTGGAGAACACCGGCCCGGGTGGTGGCTACGAGTTCGTCGACAAGATCACCGGCGGCCGCATCCCCAAGGAGTACATCCCCTCGGTCGACGCCGGCATCCAGCAGGCCATGACCGCCGGCGTGCTCGCCGGGTACCCGACCGTCGACGTGCGGGCCATCCTCACCGACGGCAAGTACCACGACGTCGACTCCTCGGAGATGGCGTTCAAGATCGCCGGCACCATGGCGTTCAAGGAAGCCGCCCGCAAGGCCAAGCCCGCGCTCCTCGAACCCATCATGAACGTCGAGGTGTCCACGCCCGACGACTACATGGGCGACGTCATGGGTGACCTCTCCAGCCGCCGCGGCAAGTTGGGTGGCATGGAGCAGCGGGGCAACTCGCAGATCATCCGGGCCCAGGTCCCACTGTCGGAGATGTTCGGGTATGCCACCGACCTCCGCTCGCGCACCCAGGGTCGCGCCACCTACACCATGCAGTTCGACTCGTACCAGCAGATGCCGTCCAACGTGCAGGAAGAGATCGTCACCCGCGTGCGCGGCGACTGATCGAACCCTCACCGGACGACACGACACCACACGACACCAGCCCTCCGCCGGACCCCGGCACCAACCAACCGCCGGCACCCGGCACCAACCGAAGGAGAATCCGATGGCACGCGAGAAGTTCGAGCGGACCAAGCCCCATGCGAATGTGGGGACGATGGGTCATATCGATCATGGGAAGACGACGTTGACGGCGGCGATCACGAAGGTGCTTGCCGATGCGGATCCGTCGAACAATTCGTTCACGGAGTTCTCGAACATCGACAAGGCGCCGGAAGAGCGTGAGCGTGGTATCACGATCAACATCTCGCATGTGGAGTACGAGACGGCGAATCGTCATTACGCGCATGTGGACATGCCGGGTCATGCTGATTACATCAAGAACATGATCACGGGTGCGGCGCAGGTCGATGGTGCGATCCTGGTGGTGTCGGCGGCTGATGGTCCGATGCCGCAGACCCGTGAGCATGTCCTGTTGGCTCGTCAGGTGGGTGTGCCGGCGATCGTGGTGGCTCTGAACAAGGTCGACATGGTCGATGATGAGGAGTTGTTGGATCTGGTGGAGCTCGAGGTTCGGGAGTTGCTGAACGAGTACGAGTTCCCTGGTGATGATGTGCCGGTGGTGAAGGTGTCGGCCCTGAAGGCGTTGGAGGGTGACGCGGATGCGGCGGCGCAGGTGTTGGCGTTGATGGCGGCGGTCGATGAGTACATCCCGCAGCCGGAGCGTGACACCGACAAGCCGTTCCTGATGCCGATCGAGGATGTGTTCACGATCACTGGTCGTGGCACGGTGGTGACCGGTCGAGTGGAGCAGGGGATCATCCATACCGGTGACGAGATCGAGATCGTGGGTATCAAACCGACGGCGAAGACGACGTGCACGGGTGTGGAGATGTTCCGCAAGTTGCTCGACGAGGGTCGGGCCGGGGACAACATCGGTGCGCTGTTGCGGGGTACGAAGAAGGAGGAGGTCGAGCGGGGTCAGGTGTTGGC